>JAZPXS010000102.1:0-3268 GCA_045543775.1 Clostridia bacterium | reverse complement strand
CTTATGCTTTTAATAGTAAGAGTTATCTCATCAACATAAGAATCGTCTTCTTCCATATCTGCCATTTCTATGAGAACCATTGTATCGGCATATTCACTTGCCAGGGTTTCATATTTTTCAACCTTAGACTTTAAATTTTTCATTTTCTGAAGGATTTTCTGACTGTTTTCCATATCATCCCAAAATCCCTCTTTTGCAGTTACTTCTTCTAATTCACCTATCTTAGTAATCGCATTAGCGATGTCAAAGTGAATCCCTCAATTCCTTGATGCCTGCTTCCATCTGACCAAGATCTAATTTTAGTTCATCGTACTGCAGCAAAAAGTATCACCCTCTCAAAAGTAGTTATTGTGCGAAATTTTATCTCCCGCAACATTTTTTGTATTTAAGACCGCTGCCGCAGGGACAGGGGTCATTTCTGCCAACCTTATCGCCTGAACGGACAACAGTTTTTGACGAAGAAGCTTCATCTCTGTTTGTGCTCATTGGAATATTTTCATTTTTCTTTTCAAGCTGTGTCTGGAGTTTTACATTAAAAAGTAATTTTATAACATCTTCACCAATAGCACCGAGCATTTCCTCATACATATTGTATCCTTCATTCTTGTATGCAAGAACGGGATCAGTCTGAGCATATGCTCTGAGTCCTATACCCTGACGAAGCTGATCCATATTGTCAATGTGATCCATCCACTTCTGATCAACAACACGCAGAAGTATTATTCTCTGAATTTCTTTCATGACATCGTCGCCAAATTCCTTGCGTTTTTCTTCGTAACGCTCGTTGGCAATATCAAGAAGCTTTTCTTTAAGATCTTTTTTTGTAAGAGTCTGCAAATCGTCCTTTGTAAACGAAAGCATACCCTGAGGTACATATATCTGTTCCACATATCCCACAAGGCCCTCAAGATTCCAGTAATCCGGAATGTCATCTGAGCCGGTGTATGACTCTACTGTGCTGTCTACAAAATCTGCAATCATCTTCTTGATGGATTCAGTTACATCTCCACCATTGAGAACAGTCTGTCTCTGACGGTAAATCGTATCCCTCTGAACATTCATTACGTCGTCATACTGAAGAACATGGCTTCTTATCTGGAAATTTCTGCCCTCCACCCTCTTCTGGGCATTCTCTATAGCATTGGAAAGCATCTTTTGTTCGATTGGTTCATCCTCTTTTAGTCCCATAGCTGCAACAAGACCTGTAAGTCTGTCGGAGCCAAAAAGTCTCATAAGTTCATCTTCAAGCGAAATGTAAAATCTGGACTCACCAATATCGCCCTGACGTCCGCTTCGTCCACGAAGCTGATTGTCTATTCTTCGGGATTCGTGGCGTTCTGTACCAAGAATAAAAAGTCCGCCTGCCTGCTTTACTTCTTCCCTTTCGGCAGCAATTTCCACTTTGTATTTTTCATAAAGCTCCTTGAATTTATCTCTTGCTTCAAGGATAATCTCGTCGTCGGTTTCGGAGAATGAAGTGCTTTCGGCAATTACATAATCTTCGTAGCCTTTTTTCTTCATTTCACGCTTAGCCATAAATTCTGCATTACCGCCAAGCATAATATCGGTACCTCTGCCCGCCATATTGGTTGCAATGGTAACTGCTCCCTTTCTTCCTGCCTGTGCTACGATTTCCGCTTCCTTTTCGTGATGCTTTGCATTGAGAACCTCATGAGGTATTCCCTCTTTTTTAAGAAGCTTACTGAGAAGCTCGGATTTCTCGATTGTAACAGTACCAACAAGAACCGGTTGCCCTTTTTCGTAGCATTTTTTTATCTGGCGTATTACCGATGTGAATTTTCCCATTTCTGTTCGGTATACACTATCGGGATGGTCTATACGAATCATGGGCTCATTGGTAGGGATAACAACAACATCCAGCTTATAAATCTGCTGAAATTCTGTTTCTTCGGTTTCCGCGGTTCCGGTCATACCGGAGAGTTTGTGATAAAGCCTGAAAAAGTTCTGGAAAGTAATCGTTGCGAGTGTTTTGCTTTCATGAGCAATTTTGACACCCTCTTTTGCCTCTATTGCCTGATGGAGACCGTCGTTGTAGCGTCTTCCGTGCATAAGTCTGCCGGTAAATTCATCAACAATTATAACCTCTCCGTCTTTTAACACATAATCGGTATCTCTGTGCATTATTCCATATGCTTTTATTGCCTGATTAACATGGTGTGATATTGTTATATTCTCCGGATCGGAAAGATTTTCCACACCAAAATACTGCTCTGCTTTTCGTACACCGTTTTCCGTAAGTGTTGCAGTTCTGGCTTTTTCATCAACTATATAATCTGCATCTGTATTTTCGTCAATAACCTTGTCGTCACTTTCAACTACTTTTTTTGCCTTAAGTGAACGGGCAAACCTATCAGCAATGACATAGAGGTCGGTGGATTTCTCTCCCATACCGGAAATAATGAGGGGAGTTCTCGCCTCATCTATAAGAATCGAGTCAACCTCATCGATTACGGCAAAGTTGTGTCCCTTACACTGAACAACCTGACTTACATCAGTTACCATATTATCTCTAAGATAGTCAAAGCCAAACTCATTGTTTGTTCCGTAGGTAATATCGGCATTATAAGCTTCCTTTCGTTCCTCAGGAGTCTTTCCGTGTGTTATAAGTCCGACGGTAAGACCAAGAAACTTATATATCTTTCCCATCTGCTCACTGTCACGCTTTGCAAGGTAATCATTGACCGTGACAACGTGTACACCCTTGCCTGACAATGCATTGAGATAGCAAGGGAGTGTGGCTACAAGGGTTTTACCTTCACCGGTTTTCATCTCGGCAATTCTGCCCTGATGCAGTACAATACCGCCTATGAGCTGAACATCAAAATGACGCATACCGAGTACCCTCTTACCGGCTTCTCTTACTACCGCAAAAGCTTCCGGCAATATATCATCAAGGGTTTCCCCGTCAGCGAGTCGGCTTTTGAATTCTTTGGTTTTGTCCTTTAGCTGCTCGTCGCTTAAAAGAGAAATTTCTTTCTCAAGACTATTTATTTCTTCAACAATAGGTTCAATTTTTTTCAGCGAACGTTCACTGTAAGTGCCTATTATTTTTTCCAAAAATCTTTTCATAACATTTCCTTTCAGCTTCTTATTGAGAACATACATTGTTATTATAACAACATTTTTCCATTATAACAAGTGTTATTTACAGAAATTTAATAAAAAAGATTGAAAATTTTTTTATCAGTGTTATAATTATACTATCAAAATCAAGAAGGTACCCTATATGATAGGTATAATAGCTGCT
>JAZPXS010000101.1:0-7824 GCA_045543775.1 Clostridia bacterium | reverse complement strand
TCTACAATTCTTTCAAGAAGAGCAGCCTTTTCGTATTCAGGGTGCTTATCGAGCACCGGACCGAGGCTATTGAGTACATCGGTCACTGCCTGAATAAATTCGGGCTGATTTCCGTCCTTAGCTTTTACCTGTTCCAAAACTCTTTCAACATATGTCATGGTGAGTCCTCCTAAAAAAAGATTTTGCACATACTGTGCAATTTTTAAAACAACCATATAACACTGGTATTCTACCACTTATGATAGTACAATGCAATAGATATGCAAAAATTTCATAAAAATAACAATTTTAAGTGGGATTTTTTATGATTTTTTCAAAATTTTGTCAATAAAATGCAAGTTCGAAAAACAAAACTTGCAAAACACAACAAAAAAAGCAGAAATTCATCATAGTATTTGTAATTATATCATTCTTGACAGTCAAAGTATAAAGTGGTACTATATATTTATTAATTTTTAGGGAGTGTATACTTTGCCGTACAGAATTATTAACAAAAGAGATTTGAATCCCCAGGTTTTTCTTATGGAGATTGAAGCACCGCTTGTTGCAAGAAGGGCAGAACCCGGACAGTTTGTTATCCTTCGCATAGATGAAATGGGAGAAAGAGTACCTTTTACCATAGCAGATTTTGACAGAGAAAAAGGAACTGTTACCGTCATTATACAGGCAGTGGGCAAAACCACCCGAGACCTTGCAGTTCTTAATGCAGGGGATGAAATCCTTGATTTTTTAGGACCTCTTGGAGTCCCCACAAAGCTTGACGGTATAAAAAAGGTTGCAGTAATCGGAGGCGGTCTTGGTACTGCCATTGCATATCCACAGGCAAAGAAACTTCATTGTCTTGGTGCAGATGTAACAGTAATTGCAGGATTTCGCAATAAGGACTTTATCATTCTTGAGGATGAGCTAAAGGCGGTATCCGATAAGCTTGTAATCACTACCGATGACGGTTCCAACGGAACCAAAGGGTTTGTAACAGATTGTCTCAGAGAGCTTATTGAATCCGGAGAAAAATTTGACGAAGTGATAGCGATAGGTCCTCTTGTTATGATGAGAGCAGTATGTAATCTTACAAAAGAATACGATATACCGACTACTGTATCTATGAATCCTGTTATGATAGACGGAACGGGGATGTGCGGCGGTTGCCGTGTTGTTGTAGACGGTGAGGTTAAGTTTGCCTGTGTGGACGGCCCCGACTTTGACGGACACAAAATAGACTGGGAACTGGCACTTAGCAGACAGAATATGTATAAATCGCAGGAAAAATCCGCTTGCGAAGACGGACACTGCAGAATAGGGAGGACGAACAATGCCTAATATGACACTAAACAAAACTCCTATGCCCGAACAGAGACCGGAGGAAAGAATAAAGAACTTTGACGAGGTGTTCCATGGCTATACTCCCGAAATGGCAATGGAAGAGGCAAATAGATGCTTAAACTGTAAGAACAAGCCTTGTATGGAAAGCTGTCCTGTAAATGTCCGTATACCGGAATTTATGGCATGTGTTGCCGCAGGCGAGTTTGAAAAAGCATATGAAATAATAACCGATACAAATAGTCTCCCTGCGGTTTGCGGAAGAGTGTGCCCTCAGGAAACCCAGTGTGAATCCCGTTGTGTCAGAGGAATAAAGGGAGAAGCGGTTGCCATCGGCAGAGTTGAACGTTTTGTTGCAGACTATCATATGCAAAACACAAAGGAAGAGATAAAAAAGCCTGCTCCCAATGGCAAAAAGGTTGCAATCGTAGGCTCAGGTCCCTCAGGACTTACAGCCGCAGGAGACCTTGCGAAGCTGGGATACGATGTAACCGTGTACGAAGCATTTCATACTGCCGGCGGTGTACTGGTTTACGGTATTCCCGAGTTCAGACTTCCCAAGGCAATAGTGGCAAAGGAAATAGAAAAGCTAACAAGCCTCGGTGTGAAAATAGAAAAAAATGTAGTCATAGGTAAAACTATTCTTGTGGATGAGCTTTTTGATGAATTTGGCTTTGATGCTGTGTACATAGGCTCCGGTGCCGGACTGCCGTCATTCCTCCGTATTGAGGGTGAGAACCTGAACGGAATATACAGTGCCAATGAGTTTCTCACAAGAATAAATCTTATGAAAGCATACAAATTTCCGGATTACGATACTCCTGTATATATCGGAGAAAATGTAGCAGTATTCGGCGGTGGAAATGTAGCAATGGATGCCGCAAGAAGTGCCAAAAGACTTGGGGCAAAGAGCGTAAGCATTATTTACCGACGCGGAATGGAAGAACTTCCTGCAAGACGTGAGGAGGTTATCCACGCAGAGGAAGAGGGAATAGAATTCAGACTCCTTAAAAATCCCGTCCGTTTTATAGGTGATGAAAAAGGATGGCTCAAAGGTGTTGAGCTTGTGGATATGGTTCTGGGCGAACCTGATGCCAGCGGACGCCGTTCCCCTGTTGTTGTGGAAGGCTCAAACAAGGTTCTTGACATTGACACAGCTATCATAGCTATCGGACAGTCCCCCAATCCCCTTATCAAGCAAACCACAGAAGGACTTGATACCAACAAGAGGGGATGCATAATAACTGACGAGACAGGTGCAACCTCAAGAGATATGGTCTATGCCGGAGGGGATGCCGTGACAGGTGCCGCAACGGTAATACTTGCCATGGGTGCAGGCAAAACTGCGGCAAAGGCAATCCACGAAAAACTCAAAGATAAATAAATTTATTTAATATTCAGAGGTGCTATTTATGATTACAGAAAAATTTAATTTAAGAGACGAAGCTTTGCCAAACGGATTTATGCCGACTATTACAACATATATAATGGAACCGGTCAGTTCCTTGCGTCCTGCGGTTGTGGTTTTCCCCGGCGGAGGATACGCTTATTGTTCACCAAGGGAAGCGGAGAGAATTGCAATAAGATACAATTCAGCAGGCTTTAACACATTTGTTGTAGATTATTCCGTAAGTCCCAACAGACATCCCGAACCTATAAAGGATGCGGCGGCTGCGGTAAGATTTGTAAGAGAAAACGCTGAGAAATACAATGTTAATCCCAATCAGATTGCCGTTATAGGTTTCAGTGCCGGAGGACATCTGGCTGCATCAATTTCTACACTCTGGAATGATGACACCATATTTTCGGCGGAGGAGATTCAGAGCGGAATTCATAAACCCAATGCATCCATACTTGCGTATCCGGTTATTACTTCCGGAGAATTTGCTCACAAGGGCTCTTTTAAAAATCTTTTGGGTGAGGATGCTGATGATTCTCAGTTTGAAAGATTTTCGTTGGAAAAGCGAGTAGGAGAGCACACTGCTCCAACATTTTTGTGGCATACTTATACAGACGATGCAGTACCAATGGAGAATTCACTTCTTTATGCTATGGCTCTTTCTAAGTATCGTGTACCATGTGAGATGCATATCTATCCCAGGGGACAGCACGGTCTTTCTCGTATTTCTGATGAAACTCTGTGGGGAGTATCCCGCTATCGCAGAAAGTTCGATTGGATGACTGAATCTGTGGAATGGCTCATAGATTTGTTTGATTTAAAGTGCGAATAATTAAAAATATAAGTGCAGACAACGGATTTTAAAGTTGTCTGCACTTTCTTTTTTATTTTGAATATTTTGCTTTTATATAGTTGTGAGCCTTGATTTCTAATGTATCATCCAGCGGCGAAAGCTCGGTTTCTCCGTATTTATTCTTTAACGCACAGGAAATGATATAGTCTGCAAGGAGAGGATTTTTGGGAAGAACGGGGCCGTGTATATATGTTCCCAAAAGGTTTTTGTATATTATACCCTCGGTGTCTCCGCTGTCGGAATTACCATATCCGTATTTTACCTTTCCAAGGGGGGTGTGGTTTCCTATATTGCATCTACCTGTATGGTTTTCAAATCCAACAATATCAAATCCCAGAGTTTTGCTTTCTGTCACGATATTTCCTATGAGTCTGCTTTTGCCGGGCACGGTTACCGCAGAGATTATTCCAAGTCCCTTGCATTCTTTTCCGTCTATAAAGAGGCTCTTGCCAAGCATTTCAAATCCACCGCACACTGCAAGAGTGCTTTTCCCTTGTTCTACATAGGTTTTCAGTTCGTCCTTTAACTTAATAAGCTCGTTATAGGCACGCTCATTTGACTTTTCACTTCCGCCGCCAAGATACAATACGTCTGTGTTTTCAAAATCAGGTTTTTCTCCCGGGGCAACCTCAAGGATTTTTACTTCTATTCCCCTTGCTTCGATTCTTTTTTTGAGTGTCAGTATATTTCCCCAATCTCCGTACTGGTTTAGCAGTTCGGGGTAAATGTGAGTTATGATAAGTTCCATATTATTTGTCCTCCAGAGCCTTGAGAATACTTTGCAGACCGAACAGCACTGTGTAATTTACAACAAGATAGCAGACCTCTCCGGATTCCCTGATGAATTTTTTTATGTCATCTTCAGTGAGAGTTGTCATAGATGCTGTGGATACATCTGCATATTTCAGCCTCAGTGCCAGATCATCCTGCCTTGTTCCTCCTGCATAAACACTTGCCACGGTATCGGAATTAAGCTTTTCAAATTCCGTGTCCCAAAGCCAAGAAATGTCAGTTCCGTCAGAGGGCATATCATTTACTGCCACAAGGATATTTTTAGTGCGATTGTCGCTCATTACCGTGGAGATTGCCTGATTGAAGCCTGCGGGATTTTTTGCAAGGTTAAGAATAACCTTTTTTCCCTCTATGGTGAATTCTTCCATTCTGCCCAGTTGAGGTTTGTACTCATCAAAAACCTCCCGTGCAGTATAGATGCTGCCGCCCATACTTTCGAACACGGCAAAGGATGCAAGAATATTGTATATGTTGTAAAAACCGCGGTAATTAACACTTAGCTTGTGCTGTTCTCCCTTGTAGCTAAGTACAAATTCAAGACCGTCCTCACGGCAAAATCTTGTAGCACTGTAATTGGGATTAGGCCTTTCAAAATCGCACTTGCTGCAGGCGTATTTTCCAAGCTGATTGTACAGATGGTATTCGTATCTGAGGGGATTTGCACAAATAGGACACAGGGGTGATTCTCCGTTTGCATCATCAAGAGCATTTTCGCTCACACCAAAGTATATGCACTTTCTGCCTTTGCCAAGCTCGGTAGAGTAGGGGTCATCTGCATTTAAAACGAGAACGGCTTCGGGAACTTTGTCAAATGCTTCCTTAAGGAGCATTGCCGTGTTTTCAATCTCTCCGTATCTGTCGGACTGATCCCTGAAGAGGTTTGTTACAACTATCTTCTGAGGTGTGATATGTTTTACAATGTGTCTCACGCTTGCTTCGTCACATTCTATTGATGCGGTGTCGGCACTAAGGCTGCCCCATATATTTGCCTTGCTTATGAAGGCACAGGCAACACCGGGGAGCATATTGGCACCAACATTGTTGCAAACGACTCTGTTTCCGTCTTTTTTCATAAGAGAATATATGAGGTTGTTTGTGGTTGTTTTGCCGTTGGTACCGCATACGAGAACAATCTCTTTTTTTATTTGCTTTGATAGTGTGCGAAGAATATCAGGAGCAATCTTCATAGCTACGCTGCCGGGCAGGGAAGAACCCTTTTTGCCCATAAGCACCCCGAGTTTTATAAGTGATTTGCAAGCAATTACTGCGAGTATATGTCTTAGTTTTTTCATATCAAACTTCCTTTCAGATGTCGAGTTTCAGGTCATAATCTTTTATAAGTCCGCATTTTTTGAATGGCTTTGCGATAAGCCAGGTAAGAACCCCGGGCAGAACAAAACAAATCAATATGACAGCGGTAATTTCATTTGTGCCTATGCCTTTGACGGACAGTACACCTATGGGACCGACAAGACCGCAGGTGCCCATACCCGAGGCAATTGCAACGGGATTTTCCATTTTAAATACCACCGCTGACAAGGCACCGGTTATAGCTGACGTAATGATTGGCGGAATCCATATTACGGGCTTCTTAACAATGTTTCCCATCTGGAGCATACTTGTGCCAAGTCCCTGAGCTATAAGACCTCCCCAACGGTTAGCGGAAAAGCTCATTACGGCAAATCCGACCATTTGTGCACAGCAGCCGGCTGTTGCGGCACCGCCGGCGATTCCTGTGAGGCTGAGCATTGCACATATGGCAGCAGAGCTTATGGGGAGAGTGAGGCATATTCCCACTACGACGGATACCAGAGCACCCATAAGGAGAGGCTGCATTTCCGTAAATGTCATAATAAGATTTCCGAGGTATGTCATAATAGACGAAATTCCGGGCCCTAAAGCAAGAGAAACGCCAACACCTAAGCCTATAACAACCGTTGGTGTTACTATTATGTCTATTTTTGTGGTTTTATAAACCAGTTTACCCAATTCGCAGGAAACAAGAACAGCAACATATGTACCCAGGGGACCTCCAAGGGCATTGCCTGCAGCACCAACTGCACACAATGAAAACAGAAGCAGACCGCTTGCGTTAAGGGCGGAGCCTATTGCAATTGCCATCGCAGGACCTTGTGCCATTACGGCGTATTCTTTCATATTAAGAAGGAATTTGCGTGCTTCTATATTCGGTACATAGTCTGCAAGAGTACCGAATATAGTACCAATTAGCAGAGATGCAAAGAGTCCCAGAGCCATTGCACCAAGAGCATCTATAAAATATTTTTTTGGAGATAGAGAAATCTCCTTTTTCTTTAAATAACTCATATTTAATGCCTCCATAGAACAGAAAAACTCAGCATACAGGCTAAGTATATACCAATTTATCATTTTTTTCAATAGAGTGACGTTCTTTTTTTTTGTTTTTTTCATACTTATGAAAAAAGAGGTGATGGTATATAAATATTCTTGTTATGAGAGAAAACACAGATAAATGGAGACTGACACATCTTTCCGGCGGAGAACTGATGCTTGTGACTGATTCCGGAAAAGTGAAGCTTGCAGAAAATACGGAGGATGATTTTGACCTTTGTGCTTATCCCGGAGGAAAAATGGATGTTTTTGCCGCTTCAAAAGACGGAAGTCTTATGCACATAACTTATTCAGAGGGCAATGTAAATACCAAGGTTATGTTGAAAAGCCGCAGCGGGGACAGCAGAGTTTGCTGCATACGGGTGCTAATTGTTAATTCTCACATACATTTGTTCTATTGCATCAGAAGAAGTGAAAACATATTGGTTCATCAGATTTTTCATAATGGTACAGTTTCCGAACCGCAGGTTGTTGATCGTATAAGTGATAAAATGATTTACGGTGTCTGTGCAGATGATGAATATAATCTGCATATTGTCTATACAGACCAAACGGGAAAAACAAAGTACACCAAATACAGTAATTTGTCAAAGAGCAGGGTAGCTTCCAATGTAATTACGCAAGCAGAAGTACGCTCTGTAAGTGTAATTGCAAATGATGACGGAGTATTTGGGGCATTTACTGTGTCGGAAAACAGCGGTGCATCAATATATGTATCCAAAGTTACGGAGGATAAGTTTTTGTGTGCGGTAAAGCGTGTGAGTGTTAATACAAAAACTTTTCTTGTGCCCGATGACGATGGCTTTATCGTAAAGTGGTCAGAAAACTCTATGTGTTTTGGTGTAAGGTGTACATACAATATGGAGATTTCGGGAGTATCAATATTCGGTAAAAGCGGAGATGCCGTAAGACTCAGAAGCGAACAGGGAACCGTGTATATAGATACAGTTCTCTGCACGCCGTCAGGAAAAATTACAGATATAGAAAAAATATACCGGAGACCTTCGGCGGTCACTTCCAAACCAAAAGGATTTGAGGTGGAGGAGATGTCCCGCAAATATTCCGGAGATTTCGGTACAAATATAAAAGG
>JAZPXS010000100.1:0-5630 GCA_045543775.1 Clostridia bacterium | reverse complement strand
GTTAAAGTTTCCTCATATATAAAACAATTTAAACATCCTAAAAGTTGCACCGCATTATAAAAATGCTCCGATAATCATAACAACCATAGCTGCGAAACAAACATAGCCAATGATTGCTGATGCCTTTTTGTTCTCTTTATGTTCCTGAATAGATTGTATCAGAATCAATACACTCAAAAGAGGAATTGCTACATTGAGAGCCTTATCCCATACACCTGTTATCTGCAATACTGCAGCAACTAAAACTACAAGGGATATAACAACCCTTAACACCAACATTATTTTATCAGCAGTAGATTTTTCATTCCATTTTGTTTTCATAGCAAAACCTCCTTGTTATTCGGCAATTATAGTTTCCCAAACATTCATATACTGTTCGGCAGATCCTTCAGGTATTGCGCCAATCCTCCATATTGAAAGTGAGTTTATTCCGAACATTTTTGCAAGTGTTATTTTATCTTCAATGCTCCTGCTATCTTCATACCACAGAAGTATCTGTTGACCGTCTTCGGTATTATAGAAGGCATAAGGATTCTTATACTTTTCGGAATATGTAATTTCCGTATCCGGTTGAGCAAGTCTCTTTTCAACTGTTTCCAATGCAGGATGAATGGATTTTCCATCTGTGATTTTTTTATCTGTTGTGTTCCATGCAGTTGTACTTGCTGTACTTACTGCAAAAACTATTTTTTCGTTATCCTGAATACCTGTTACCGGATCGGTAATTGCCTTCAGTGCTGTATATACTTCGTCAAATGGTGTAACCGGTGTTGCAATAAAGTCGGTATTCAAGAGATTATCCGGCAGTGTATATGCTGCGTAGTCATGTGCCATTAAGATAATCTTATCAGCATATTCCCCAAGTGTCTTATAATCGTAAGCATCGAAGTATTCAGAACTGTTCTTCAGCACCGGATGAACTGCAACATATAAAGTTTTATTACCGAGAGCCTCTTTGAGTTCCTTAATAAATTGATTCAGACCTTCTTTGAGTTCTGTGCCTTTCATTCCTTCAAAGTCAACAGTTATACCGTTATATATCTGCACCGCATCTTTAAGCTGTGATATGGCTTCTTTACGATTTTCCTCATTTAGCAGAATTGCTTTGCAGTCCTCAATATCTGTCATTGTTACTGCAAGATTTACCGAAGCGCCACCGTTCATCACATAGTCCAGTGCATCCTCATAGCCTGATGGAATATACCAATCGTTTCCGCCTTCGGTTGTCTGATTCAGATGCACCTTGCCATCATCGGTATATTGCAATCTGCTCCAGCCAAAAGAAACTGAGTCCATCTGTGCTGCAATTTCTTTTTGTCCCCAGGAGGATATTGCATAAAAGCCGTGCAGTTCATCAAGTGATGAATAGTATTTGTTATACATACGCATCATCATCGCTGCACCTTCTTCACGGAGGGCAGAACCTTCGGGATCAAAAACAGTTTCAGACTTTCCATTTATAATACCAAGATTATATGCAACTGCTATGTATCCGGCATCTGTCGTCACATCGCTGAAAACGGTGTTTGTTTCGCCTTTTGCAAGCTCATCATATCCGAGTGCCTTAACAAGCATTACTGCCATTTCTCTGCGAGTTATATTGTCATTTGGACGGAACGCACTTTCTGAATATACATTCCTTTCTGCCAATGTGTTGACATCTGCATAGAACCAATCGTTTGTATTTGCATCGGTAAAAGCTGATACTTGAGCTGTGCTTTTATCCCATCTCATCATTCTTACAAGCATTGCAGCAAATTCGCACCTCTTAATGGTATCACCGAGACCAAACTCACCGTTATCTCTTCCTTGCATTATGCCTGCATCTGCTGCCTGATTGATAACTTCAACTGCCCAATGGTCTGAGGGAACATCGGTGTATGATGCTGCCATCACCGCAGGACACATCATATTCATTGCAAAACCTGCAAGTATAGTTCCGGTAATTATTTTATCTATATATATTTTAATTTTCATTGCTTTCATCCTTATTTTTTCTTATATGCATGCCTCTGATTATGATATAATCCCAAGTTGCTGTGCAATACGCTGCATTTCAAGATCTGTGTTATGTAATGCTTCTGCACAGCTTTTCAAGCTTTCATTTATCTGTTCATTTTCCGGCAGATCGCTTTTGTATCGCATATTATGTTCAAGTGATGCCCAGGAATCCATCGCACTGGTTCTGAGCTGTATTTCACATCTTATTTTTCTATTCTCTCCATCTACACTTACATAAGTTTCAACAATGAGATGCAGACTGCGATATCCGCTGGGTTTAGGAGTTTTGATATAGTCCTTTTCTTTTATAAAAGTGTATCGATCACTTTTAAGGAGCAAGTCTCTCACATGGTATATGTCGGTAATATATTTGCATATAATTCTCACCCCGGCTATGTCATTTAAGTTATTCATCACATTATCTATTGTATAAGGTAAGCCGTGACGAGCCAATTTCTGTCGAGTGCTGTCAGGTGATTTTATACGGCTCGTAACACTGTGTATAGGAATTCTGAGTCCACTTTCTATCATTTCCTGTTCAATGGTTTTAAGTGTCCCCATAACACAATCTATCGCTCCTTCAAAAGCAGCTGACATTTGACGAAACTTTTTTGTTATCTCTAAATATTCAGCACTTTGAGGAGTCTGCGGTTTAATTTGTTCTATATCATATTCAGAAATGATTTTCATTTCTGCTATCCCTCTTTTCGCATAACTTTATAATTTTAATACTTAATTCTGTATCCTTAAAATATTTGATGCAGCTTCAACAGCTTCTTTTTCATCAGCTCCGTCTGCTGTTATTGTTACAACTTCTCCATTGCTTAATTTAAGACTCAACACACCAAGCAGGCTTTTGGCATTCATATCATATCCATTGTGCTTTATTCTGACTGAGCTTGCATAGTTGTTTGATGTCTGCACAAGATAAGTTGCCCACTTGACGTTTTCATCTGTTATACAATTAACCTTTACTTCTTTACTTAACATAAACATGCGCCTCTATTTTATATCCATTTACTCTCTCGAGAATATATCCTTATGCAGCAAATAATATAAACCCTATTGTGTTTGTTGCAAAGTTAGCAAACATATGTATTAACCAGGACAAATATATATTTTCACTCTTTTCGTCAAATCTGTTAAATATCATTCCGCCTATAAAAAGGCCGACTAAAGAGATAAGAATAACCAGCAAGCCAAACCAACCTATCATCATAGCAATATGATATAGTGCAAAAACCATACTGCTGAAAACGTATGCAAATCTTCTTGAGGTTAATTTCTTGAGGGTGATAAACGAAAAACCTCGGAAGAAAAACTCTTCAAGAAGTGAATTTACGAAAGATATATAGATTGCAACCCATATAAAGTTCGATTTATTTACTCCAGTTGTTTCATTAAGGCTTCCAGTCAGCGCTGAAAAATCAAATACATCTTTGAAAATCCAATATGCTCCGAGAACAACTCCGTAAATCACGAATCCCAGACAAAGAGCAATACATAACCCTTTTTTATCTGGTTTCATCAGATTTTTTATATTAAATTCCTTTAAAAAAAGCCCGTACACAATTGGAATCAGCAAAAACATAATGATTTTGATTGCTGACTTAATTGCATAACCGGGCTGAATAACTGCATCTACGATACCCATCACAATGCATGCGATAATAACAAGTATCGGAATATGTAATTTTTTCATTGTCTCTCTCCGTTAAAATATTAGATGACCTGTTTCTATTTCTTCCTGATATATGGAGAACAATTCTTCAGGATCTCGATCTGCAATTTTAGATTCCTCATCTGTCAGTGCCTTATAAAACTTGGTTGTTTTAATAAGTCTGATTGCTTCGTTTCTTTCAAGGTGATAGACTTCCTTTATCCTTGCCGCAATCTTCTCGATTTTTTCATCTATCATCAACTGAAAATCCGTACTCATTTCTTACTTCCTTTTCGATAATATTTCTGTTTTTTCTTGACAAAATAATATGTAATGGTTATAATAACAAAAGTGTCAAGAAATGGTATGGTAGTGCCATTTACAACTAACGACAATACACCACATATATTATAACATATCAAGTTCAAAAAATCAATCAAAAGCCAAATTTTAATTATTAATTTTTCTTAATAATTTGATACGTCTGTATATATAAAAAACACAGAACCCACATTGCAAAATCAAAGCAATGTGGGTTTCATATTTTCTCTTTAATTCTGCTCTATTTTATTAAATCGTTTAAACACATCATAGAGATATGCTATTACAAATGAATGCATAAACACTGCTACTATCTCCTGTGCCAGTCTTGGCAGGAAAAATGTCATAAATGGCAGATTTGCAAGTGCCGGAATAAACCATATCAATATAAATGTATTGAGTGTGGTAACCGTAACATCTGCTATTAGAAATGTTACAAACAAGCGCATATATTCATTCATAAACGATGCCTTGAATTTCTTTTGCAAAACCATATTTATAATAAAAAATACCGTTCCCAGAATTGCTACCACATAGAGTCCGTATGTAAAATACACTGTTTTAGATTTTAAACCTATCAAAATCTGCGCCCACATACATTCAGGAAATTTGACAATACAAATATGGTTTACTGCTCCAAATGCTGCAACCGCAATAACAACTCCTGCATACAGCTTTTGAATTGTCTGAACACTTCTTTTCTTGGCAAAGCGAAAAATCAATCCGGACATTGCTCCACCTAAAGCCGCTGTCAACGTAACCGGGAATATGTAAGCCCCATCAGGCTTTAAAACATACCCGAATAAGTCTGTAAGACCGCTTACTGCAGCACCATACATAGGACCGAAAAGAATAGCCGGCATTTTTGAGAAGAACCCGGAAACACCGAGCCTCATTCCTGCTCCTCCACCCATAAAGACCATATAACTGAAGTTTCTCAGCACTAAGGCCATTGCAAGGAAGAGTGCACATTGAACTAAAATTTTTGTTGATTTGTTTTTGGACATAAAAATAACCCCTTTCACGAGTTCAGGGGCTGTTACAAGAATTATAATAAAGATTTTGATGTAACAGCGGATGAAATATTTTGTCACGGCAAAACCGTGGCTCGAAGCCTCTACTCCCATGCTTCGAAGCTCAGGAACCAACAAAAATTCCTGATGAAATATCTGCTCTGATAAATTATATTATACTACTTTTTTCTTGAAAAGTAAAGAATTTATAAAAAAATGTCTCCTTTTTTTCAATTTTTATGAAAACTATATAGGCAGAGAGTTTTATCTCCCTGCCTATATATGCAAAATTAAAATTAATAGTTTTCTGCGTGAACTTCAAAATAGCTCTGAGGATGTGCACAAGTCGGACATACATCCGGTGCTTCTGTACCAACAACGATATGACCGCAGTTTCTGCATTCCCAAACCTTAACTTCGCTCTTCTTGAATACTTCTGCAGTTTCTACATTCTTCAAAAGTGCACGATAGCGTTCTTCATGATGCTTTTCGATTGCTGCAACAAGACGGAACTTTTCAGCAAGCTCATGGAATCCTTCTTTTTCAGCAGTTTCTGCAAATCCACTGTACATGTCGGTCCATTCATAATTCTCTCCGTTGGCCGCATCTTCAAGGTTGTGAGCTGTATCCCCTAT
>JAZPXS010000099.1:0-10734 GCA_045543775.1 Clostridia bacterium | reverse complement strand
AATGTACACCCACAGCCACGGAAGGTCAAGACCGATTCCAAGAGGAATTGCACCCCTCAGCTCTATGATGGGCACCATTGAAACCGCAAAAACTCCAAAGCTTGGATTTATGCTGACAAGGAAATTTTCTATAGCTTCAATCATATTTACCTCACATTACGCTTCAAGCGACATCATCTTATTAACACGTTTTTCGTGTCTGCCGCCCTCAAATTTATTTGTAAGAAATTCCATCACAATATCCTTTGCAAGTTCACTTCCTACAACTCTGCCGCCCATTGTAATAACATTGGCATTGTTATGCATAACTGTCATCTTGGCACTGAAAGTATCGTGACACTGTGCGGCCCTTATACCCTTATGTTTATTTGCACACATATTCATACCAATACCGGTACCGCAGACAAGAATACCCTTTTCGCATGTGCCGTCAGTTATTTTTTTACAAAGCTCATCTGCAATGTCGGGATAATCCACACTAGCACCGTCATGAGTACCTACATCAAGAACATCATATCCTTTTTCTTTGAGAAAATCAGCTAAAATGTTTTTGAGTTCAAAACCGCCGTGATCACTACCAATTACTAACATTTTGTTATCCTCCGTTTATTTGTTTTTTTCTTCCATTTCCCGTTCCGCCTGCGATTTTCTCAAATATACAGGGTTTAACGTGAAGGCATCGTCAAATTCATTATTCCGGACTTTTTTTAGAGCACTGTAAGCTACCGAGGATGCTTTTGGCAGAACCAGATTCGCTGGAGCAACCGACCAGCCGATTTCTCCATAATTCTCTATAAGCTCTCTGTGTAACAGTGCACCGTCACCGCAAAAAACAACTTTTTTGCCGCAAAGCTCGCAAAGCAGTTCATCAATATGAAGTGCTCTGTCGGACAAAATTTTGATGCCGTTCTGATAAATTGCATTGTAGATCTCGTTGCGTCTCGCATCAATCATAGGACATATCAAGGTTTCGTCTGTGGTGTAAATGTTATATGCAATTGCATCAAGAGAGGAAACACCGATAATCAGTTTGGAAAGTGCCTGAGAAAAAGTCTTTACGGTTGCCATTCCAATCCGAAGTCCTGTGAAGGAACCGGGACCTACACATACAGAAAACACATCAATATCCTCAAGGGAAATATTAAGCTTTTTTAAAATTTCATCGGTCATAGGCATAATAGTCTGCGAATGTGTAAGTTTGTCGCAAAGCGTATATTCACCCAAAACCTTATCTTCATCCAACACCGCAACCGTTGCAGTAAGTGTTGATGTGTCCATTGCAAAAATTCTCATTAGTAACCTGCTCCTTCAACGGTGATAAATCTGTAATCCTCAGATTTTGAATAATCCTTGGTAATGTTTATCCGAATGCAATTATCAGGGAGAATGTCGTTTATAATAGTTGACCACTCTATCACGATTACTGCACCCTGGTTCAAATAGTCATCCCATCCGATGTCATACATTTCATCGGACGAATCTATGCGGTAAACATCAAAATGAAACAGAGGCAAACGCCCGCTTCTGTACTCATTGACAATAGTGAATGTGGGACTGGATACTGTTTCTTTGGCTCCGAGGCCTTTTGCAAGTCCACGCACAAACGCAGTTTTTCCTGCCCCCAGATCTCCATCAAGGGTGATTACCTCGCCGCCGGTAAGCTTGCCTGCGATTTCATATGCAAAATTCTCCGTGGCTGATGTACACTCAGAATAAAACTCCATATATCCTCCGTTTAGAAAAGTCCCACAATTTCTCCGCTTTCGGCAATATCGATATTATTTGCCGCAGGAACCTTGGGCAGTCCCGGCATTGTCATAATATCACCTGTAAGGCATACAGCAAAGCCTGCACCGTTTGAAATATTTACATCTCTGACAGTAATGTCAAATCCCTGCGGTGCACCGAGAAGTGCGGGATCATCCGAAAGAGAGTATTGTGTCTTAGCCATACAAACAGGCACCTTGTCTAAGCCCATATCTTCAAGCTGTTTAATCTTTTTTTCTGCTTTCTTTGTATATATAACACCTGACGCACCATAAATTTTTGTTGCTACAGTATTAATCTTTTCTTTTATTGAAAGATTAACGTCGTAAAGAGGTTTGTAATTTGATTCTTTTTCCTCTATTGTTTCGCAAACAGCTTTTGCAAGCTCAACTCCGCCTTCGCCGCCTTTTGCAAAAACCTCTGCAAGTGCACATTTAACGCCATTTTCCTTACAGTAATCTATTACATACTGTCTTTCTGCATCGGTATCGGTTATAAAGGAGTTTACGGCTACAACAACACCCACTCCGTATGAGGTCATATTGTCAATGTGTTTTTTTAGATTGACAATACCTTTTTTTAGAGCCTCAAGGTTTTCCTCCTTGAGCATATCCTTTTTGACACCGCCATTATATTTGAGCGCTCTTATTGTAGCAACAATGACGATGGCATTGGGTTTGAGACCTCCAAAACGGCACTTGATATCCAAAAATTTTTCTGCTCCGAGATCCGCACCAAAGCCGGCCTCGGTAATGGTGTAATCTGCAAGTTTAAGTGCAAGTTTGGTTGCGATAAGACTGTTACAACCGTGTGCAATGTTTGCAAATGGTCCGCCATGCATAAGACAAGGTGTACCCTCAAGAGTCTGAACAAGATTGGGTTTTATGGCATCCTTCATAAGAAGTGTCATTGCTCCCTCTGCTTTGAGATCATGTGCTGTAACCGGCTTTCCGTCGTAGGTGTATGCAACAATAATTCTGCCAAAACGCTCTTTAAGATCATGCAAATCCTTTGCAAGGCAAAGAATCGCCATAATCTCAGAGGCAACAGTTATCATAAAACCATCCTCACGGGGAGTACCGTTAAGCTTGCCGCCAAGACCTATTACAATGTTTCTGAGTGAACGGTCATTCATATCCATAACACGTTTAAAAACAATGTTCGTAGGATCAATCCCAAGTTCGTTACCCTGTTTTATATGATTGTCAAGCATAGCTGCAAGGAGATTGTTTGCAGCAGTTATTGCGTGCATATCTCCGGTAAAGTGAAGGTTTATATCCTCCATAGGCACAACCTGAGAATAACCACCGCCTGCTGCACCGCCTTTCACGCCCATAACAGGTCCCAGAGACGGCTCGCGCAGAGCAATTACTGCATTCTTTCCGATTTTATTCATAGCCTGGCCAAGACCTACGGTAATTGTAGTTTTGCCCTCACCGGCAGGTGTTGGATTTATAGCCGTAACAAGAATTAACTTTCCGTCTTTTTTAGCCTTAAGTTCATCGGCAACCTCAAGATTGATTTTTGCCTTATACTTGCCATAATAATCAATTTGTTCTTCGGTAAGACCGAGTTTTCCTGCAATTACTCCGATGTGTTCGGGTTTTGCACTTTGAGCAATCTGAATGTCTGTAAGCATATTTTACTCTCCTTTAGTTTTAATAATACAAACCGCATCTGCAGAAATTCCCAATTCCTGCCCCTCAAAGCCCAGCTTTTCTGTTGTAGTAGCTTTGACACTTATGCAATTTATACTTATATCCAATGCATCTGCAATATTCTGACGCATGGATTCAATATGCGGTAATAATTTCGGCTTCTGAGCTATAACCGTCGAGTCAATATTGGAGACCTCGTATCCGATATCACCAATAATATCTTTAACCCTTTTCAGAAGTTCAATGCTTGATATTCCCTTATACTTAATGTCTGTATCCGGAAAGTGCTTTCCAATATCTCCAAGTGCTGCCGCGCCCAGGATTGCATCCATAATTGCATGAACAAGAACATCAGCGTCAGAATGCCCCAGAAGGCCCAGATTATGTTCAATGTCAACTCCGCCGAGGATAAGCCTTCTGCCCTCGACAAGCTTATGGACATCATATCCTGTTCCTATCCTAATCATCCAAAAGCACCTCCGCTATTGCAAGATCATTGTAATTTGTGATTTTAATATTACTTCTTGTTGTTTCTATTAATCTGACTTTTTCACCATAATACTCTGCAAGCATACAATCATCCGTAACGGCAATTTTATCAAAGGCAGCCTTCTTGTGGCAAGATAAAATGAATTCACGATCAAAGCACTGCGGAGTCTGAATGAGCCAAAGCTTTTCTCTGTCAAGGGTTCCGGTAATGTATTCACCGTCATCGGAAATTTTAACAGTATCTGTTGCTTTTGCACCGACAGCACAAGCCTTGTATTTTTGAAGGGCTTGGCAACATTTTGAGATTGATTCCAAATCAATACACGGTCTTGCGGCATCGTGTATGAGGACATAATCGGTATCCAGGGTTTTAAGAGCTTTGAATACACTTTCCTGTCTTGTTGTACCGCCTTGTACAATTGAAGTAACTTTGGAATAACCGAAACGTTTTACTATGTCACTGCAAAATACAACATAATCCTTGTGTACTGCAATTACAATTTTGCTGATATAATCACAACTGCTAAATTTCGATATAGTATGAGCAATAACAGGAATTCCCAAAGCATCAACAAATTGCTTCGGAATATCAGAACCGAATCTGGTTCCGCTTCCTCCGGCTGCGATAACTACTCCGTAGGTTTTCTTCACACATATCCCTCCGAAAAAATATACTATGCCAAAAATTCAGAAACGGCATCTTTCATATTTTCTTTGGTAGTAACCTTATTAAATCTTATTTCCTTAGTTTTGAGTCCGGAAAGAGATTCCGGTATCACATAACCGCTAACCTTGGAAAGTCTGTCAAGAAGCTCAAACTCATCAAGTCCATCAAGATTTTCAGGAGAAATGGCCTCAAGAACACTCTTGTTAAATTTATAGGGATTAGCAGTTGATGCTATTACAGTTTTAGTCGTATCACCGGTAGCTTCTTTGTAATCAAGATACACCTTTATTGCAACTGCGGTGTGAGTATCTGCTGTATAGTCATATTCATCTTTAATCTTCTTTATCGCTATCTTTGTAAGCTCGTCATCACAAAATCCTGCAGCAAAATCAACATCTATTTTGTTTTTGATATCTTCTGACACAGTATACTTTCCGCTATTTGAAAGCGAAGACATATATTCTGCAACAAGCTCATCATTCATACCGGAAACAATATAGAGAAGTCTCTCAAGATTTGATGATATTATAATATCCATAGACGGAGAAATTGTAGTGTGGAATTTTCTGTTTTTATCATATGTACCGGTGGTAAGAAAATCTGTAAGTACACTGTTTTTGTTGGAAGCACAGATAAGCTTATTTACAGGAAGTCCCATCTGTTTTGCATAGTAAGCAGCAAGGATATTACCAAAATTCCCTGTTGGTACACAAATATTGATTTTTTCACCGTTTACAATACTTCCTGCCTTGAGCATATCAGCATAGGCACTGAAATAGTAAACAATCTGCGGTACGAGTCTGCCCCAGTTTATTGAGTTGGCACTGGAGAGTGAATAAGATTTCTTTGCCAGTTGAGCCTTGTATTCTTCATCAGTAAAAATCTTCTTGACTCCTGTCTGGGCATCATCAAAATTGCCTTCAACCGCAACAACAGACACATTCTTTCCTTCTTGTGTAATCATCTGAAGTCTTTGAATTTCAGAAACCCCCTCACCGGGATAAAAAACCTGAATAACAGTACCGTCAACATCCTTAAAGCCTTCAAGTGCAGCTTTGCCTGTATCGCCTGATGTTGCAACAAGGATTGCAATGGTGTTGTTCTCCCCTGTTTTCTTAACCGCCTTTGTAAGAAGATGCGGAAGAATCTGAAGTGCCATGTCCTTGAACGCACATGTGGGACCATGCCAAAGCTCAAGAATATGCATATTATCACTTAGTTTAACCACAGGTGCAGTTTCCGGTGATGCAAATTTCTCTTTTGCATATGCCTTATTACAACAATCCTTAATCTCATCTGCGGTGTAATCAGTAAGATATTTTGAAAGTATGTATTCTGCTCTTTCACAATATCCAAGAGAAGCAAGCGAATAAATCTCGTCAGATGTCATAGCGGGAATGGTTTCAGGAACAAAGAGTCCGCCTTCTTCGGAAATTCCTCTTTTTATAGCTTCAGCAGAGCTTATTGAAATTTTACTGTTTCTTGTGCTTTGATAATTCATATTTACCTCCGGTTTTGCCAAAAAAATCTGTACAGAGTATATTTTAATACATTTTAGCAGAAAAGTAAAGTCTTTTAAACTAAATAGTCCTAATAAACAGGAAAAAATTTAATTTACCGAAACACCCCGAATTTGAATTTTTCAAATCCGGGGTGTAATTTCTTATACTATTTAAGTACTATCTTATGGAATACTTTCTTACCCTTTTTGATAATAATTTTTCCATCGTTAAAAATATCTTCTGTGATTGCAAAATTAAAGTCTGTAACTTTCTCGCCGTCAATGCTTACACCACCCTGCTGAACAAGTCTTCTGCCCTCTCCTTTGGATGGAATGAGTTGTGCAATAAGCATTATATCGAGAACGGTTTTGCCAAGGTCATCTTTGGAAATTTCCGTAGTAGGCATATCTGAGTCGTCTGAACCGCCGCCAAAAAGTGCCATAGCGGCATTCTGAGCTTTCTGTGCTTCCTCCTCACCGTGAACAAGTTTTGTAACTTCATAAGCAAGAACTCGTTTAGCTTTGTTGATTTCGGCATCTTTATACTGTGCCATAACCTCAATTTCTTCGAGAGGAAGAAACGTGAGAAGCTTAAGGCATTTAATAACATCGGCATCATCAACATTAACCCAATACTGATAGAAATCATAGGGAGATGTCTTTTCGGGATCAAGCCAGAGAGCTCCGCTCTGGGTTTTACCCATTTTCTTACCTTCGCTGTTTGTAAGAAGCGTGAATGTCATACCATAGGTCTGTTTCTGATCTTTCTTTCGGCATAGTTCAATACCGCCAAGAATGTTCGACCACTGGTCGTCACCACCAAGTTCTATTTTGCAGTCATACTCCCTGTTTAGCATCAGAAAGTCGTAACTTTGCATAAGCATATAGTTAAATTCAAGAAAAGACAGGCCTTTTTCCAGTCTCTGTTTAAAGCACTCCGCAGTAAGCATTCTGTTAACCGAGAAGCAAGCACCGATATCTCTTAAAAACTCTATGTAGTTTAGATTAAGAAGCCAATCGGCATTGTTAACCATAATAGCCTTGCCTTCGGAAAAATCAATAACCTTGCTAAGCTGTTGCTTAAACTTTTCACAGTTGTAATCGATTGTTTCCTTTGTCATCATTGAACGCATATCCGTTCTGCCGGATGGATCGCCAACATGTCCTGTACCGCCACCTACCAAAGCAATCGGTCTGTGTCCTGCATCCTGCATATGCTTCATAACAACCATTTGCAGGAAATGCCCTACATGCAAACTGTCAGCTGTGGGATCGAATCCTATATAAAAAGTAACTTTCTCATTTTCGAGAAGATTCCTTATTTCTTCTTCGTGCGTAACCTGTGCAATAAGTCCACGCTCTTTTAATGTGTCAAAAACGCTCATTTGTATTCCTCCGTAAAATTACTAAAAAATATTATACAACTTTTAAATTTGATTTGCAAGTACTATCTTTGGATTTTGGATAAAAGATTCATAAAATACATTCCGGCATACCCGAGAAGAAAGTCATATGCAAAAAACAACACCAATCCGCCCAGAGCAAGAAAATAAGGTGAAAACGGAATGTTTACTTTTAAAAATGCAGTAAAAACAAAATAAACTGCAGAAAAATAAATAATATATGACAATGCTTTGAGCAAATATGCCAATTTAACATTTTGTGTCTCAAAGACTTTTTTTATCACAGGGTAATTACCAAAGCATATAATGTACGCAAAAACAATTACAGGCGAAGCGGACTGGCATATAAGAAATGCAAGTATTGATGCTGCACCATACATAATGATTCCTGTTTTCTTATTTGTAAAACAAACAACAATATGTGTTATAAGTGATGCCACAAAAAGCGTAGCGGCTTTAAGCGTAGGAAGATATGCAGACATTGCGATAAAAAGCACAGCCAAAGCACATCCCAATCCGCCATAGGAAACTTTCTTATGCATAACGGCACCTCTTTAACAACAGGATATAAGGTCGCCGCCCATACACTCACAGCAACAATCCGCACAAATGAGCGAGTTACATACATCACAAGTGCTGCAACCGCCCTGCGGATATCCCTGATTATATCCGTAATTAGTATAGGCGGTTCTCCTTGAATCAATGTTTGCTTTTGCATTTGCATACTCCTGATTGTACGGATCAGAATTGCAGGCTGTTGTAAAATGCTGATAAGCCATATCGTGCCAACCCTTTCGCTGCATTACAAGGCCCATAAGGTAGTGCCACTCAGCATTGCGAACGCTCATAGAATTCAGGGCATTTTGTGCCTCGTTGATTCTGTTCTGGTTAATAAGATTTCTAACCTGATTAAAGTTTGCAAAGCGTGAATCCTGTCCTTTTGAAGAATAGGATGAGCGGTTTTTTGTAAGCTCGGCATATGCCCAGTTTATATCCTGCATTTTTTCAGCAGCAAGATCCGCCAAGGGATTATTGATATACCTGTCAGGATGATACTTTTTTGCAAGTTCCTTGTATGCATCTTTTATTTGTTCCTCAGTTGCCTGATGATTAACACCAAGAATTTCATAGGGATCCTTCATTGTTCCATTTTCCTTTCGTTATTTGATCACACCTTGCCCTTATACCAAGATAAATTATATTATCAAGCACAGGCTTATTTTTTTGTATTTTGAGTTTTTCATATTCTTCCGCAAGAAGAGAAAGCGAATTATAAAGAAGAACAGTTATTCTTTCCTTTAATTCATCGTTATATTCTCCTTGAAAATCATATCCGGATACAATAGGATTATAAAGACCGTTCTCATAGTCATCCATCATATCGTCACACGCATCCATTATGTATATCAGCCTGCCAAGATTATATCCGAAAGCCCCGAGAGATGGCTCATAGTACTCAAACATTCCCCTCAGAATTTCTGCAAATTCATTTGCAACCTTGTCCGGAATACTACAATTGTCTTCTTCCAGAAAATTCAATCTTTTCAGTCTGTCGGAAACTGTTTTTGTAATCTGAGGATATTTCCTTTTTAATTTTCTCACAGGTAACACAAACGGAAGTCGTTTTGCAAAAGCTTTAATTGATTTTCTGTCTCTAATATCATCGGAAAGCTTATAATATGCAAAAAGAATGTTCATATCCGCAGCAAAATCCATACCTGCTGCTCTTTTTATGATTTTCTTTTTGCCAAGTTTTTTTAAGCAACCTTCCATTGAAAATTCGGGAATATCTGTGCAAAGCGAATCGCACATCAGAGCCAGAAATGTAAAATCATAATTAAGAGCAAGTCTTGCAAGGTGATTATGCCTTTTGCCAATGAGCTTGCAAATACCGCAGTAGTATGACTTGTATGTGTCATAATCCTTTATTTTCAATTCATCTTTATATACTCTTACATATCCAAACAAAACTATTTACCTCAATCAAATCTTTTCAAAATCAGCAACACCATGCTTACATATCGGGCAAATGAAATCCTCCGGTATGTCCTCTCCTTCGTACACATACCCACAGATGTTGCACCGATATCCGCTTTTTTTATTCTCCTGGGGTTTTGGCTTTGTATTTGCATGGTAATATCCATAGGTTATAGAGGGTTCATCCGTAAGAACAGTCTGCTCAGTAACATCAGCAATAAACAGAGTGTGCGTGCCCAAATCGAGGGTATCTGTAACCGACGCACAGATGAATGAGTTTGCATACCTAGGCACAACATATACACCGTTTGAGCTTCGGAAAATGTTTTCCTTGTTTTCAAATTTATCCTTGTCCCGTCCGCTTGAAAAACCAAAATGTCGAAACTCGTCAAACGGAGCTTCTTCCGTAAGGACGGAAAGATTAAACAATCCCGATTTTTTAATAAGTTCGCCGGTATAGCTGGATTTATTAACAGAAATCATTATCTTGTCGGGATTAAGTGCTACCTGAGAAACGGTGTTTATAATACATCCATTGTCCTTGCCTTCAAATGAGGTTGTAAGAATATACAATCCATAACTAATTTTATTGAGTGCTATTTGTTCCATTATTTTTCCTCCATACTATTCTTTTCACGGGAATTAAAATATTCATAAATCCTTTTTGCGGTTTTCATGTCCATACCCTTTGCCTCGGACAGTTCCCGGACAGAAGCATTTTTAATGTTTTTGATTGACTTAAAATGCAAAAGCAGTGACTTTTTGCGTTTATCACCCACTCCGGCAATTGAATCAAGCTCGCTTTTCTTGGTTTTGCTCTTTTCGGAATTCCTGAGATAGGTTATTGCCCTGCGATGCATCTCATCCTGAATAGCCACTACAAGCAAAAAAGCGTCTTGGTTGTTGCCGAATTTTATCTCACCCTCAGGTCCGACTAAGGCACGGGTTTTATGATTGTTATCCTTAACTATTCCGAATATTGGTATTTTATATTGACCAACAGCCTCAACGGCGGCATTTCGATGTCCCTCTCCTCCATCTACAAAAATTACATCGGGCAAAGGAAGAAATTTGCAGTTTTCAGAAGCAAGCTCTCCGCTTTTTAATTTTTTAATTTCTTCATCCGCCCTGTTAAAACGACGTCGGAGCATCTCCTTCATTGATGCGTAGTCATCCTGAATATCCACAGTTTTCATACGGAAATTACGATATCGCTTACTGCACGGTTTTCCCTCCCGATAAACAACCATTGATCCCACAGATGTATTATTG
>JAZPXS010000098.1:0-13053 GCA_045543775.1 Clostridia bacterium | reverse complement strand
ATACATACAGGAGAAACTTATGGAAAGAACCACCGATATGACAAAGGGTAATCCCGGAAAACTTATTCTGGGTTTTGCCTTTCCTCTTATTATAACAAACTTAGGTCAACAGCTCTATATGATGGTGGATGCTGCCATTGTGGGAAGAGGGGTTGGCGTAAAGGCACTTGCTGCAGTTGGAAGTGCCGACTGGATATACTGGTTGATTCTGTGGACGGTCATTGGCATCACACAGGCTTTTTCCACTTTTATATCCAGATATTTCGGAGACAAAAATTACAAGCTTGTCAGCAAAACCATTGCAATGTCTGCCATACTGTGTGCAGTAATAAGCGTAATAGTTACAATTGTCGGTGTTCTGGCGGCAAGGCCTGTGCTGAAAATGCTGGACACACCCTCTGACATAATAGACGGTGCCTCCGTATACCTCACCACAATGATTGCAGGAACTCCCGTAATTGCAGCATACAATATGTCATCTGCCGTTCTGCGTTCCTTTGGAGACGGAAGGTCTCCTCTCATTGCAATGCTGATATCCGCTTTTGCAAATGTTTTTCTTGACCTTTTGTTTGTTATGAATTTCCACTGGGGAGTATTTGGGGCAGCACTTGCCTCTGTTATCTCCCAGATGATTTCATTTGTGTACTGCCTGATACGCATACGGGATGTTAAGTGCATATCCCTTGAAAAAAACGTATGGAAGCCGGATTTTTATATGATGAAGGAAATGCTCACCTTTGCCGTTTCCCTCTCGATGCAGTATGTGGTAATTTCCGTTGGCGGAATAATACTCCAATCCACAATAAACCTGCAGGGAAGCATATTTGTAGCAGGCTATACTGCTGTAAATAAACTATATGGTCTTCTGGAATGTACCGCTATATCCCTCGGTTCGGCATTTGCAACATATTTTGGTCAGAACTACGGTGCAGGGGAAAAGAAGCGGTTTACAAAGGGTATGTCTACTGCCGTAAAAATGTGCATAATAGCCGCAATTATTGTTATGGGTGTGGTATTTGTTTTTGGAAAATATCTTCTTATGCTGTTTCTTGATGCATCAGACAAGGACGGTATGGCAGCTATGGAAATCGGATGGAACTACCTTAGACTAATGGGAATATTTTTAATAGTTCTCTATCTCATACACGTATATCGAAACGCATTCCAATCAATGGGAATTGCATTCTGGTCCTTTGTTTCGGGACTTGCAGAGTTTGTGATAAGAGTGTCTATGGGAAAGCTGTTTATCCTATTTCTTGGTACGGAAATCCTGTACTACATAGAGCCTGCGGCGTGGTTTGGAGCACTAGCTCTTGTCATCATACCCTACTATATTTATCAAAAAAAATATTTGTTATAGTATGAAAGGAACAACGATTATGGATTTTTTATCATTTGCCAAGGAAAGATACTCCGTACGAAAGTTTACGGACAAGCACCTTTCAAAAGAAGTATTGGATTCAATACTCGAGGCAGGTCACATTGCTCCCACGGGATGCAACTATCAACCTCAGAGAATACTTGTTATAAATAGCGACGAGTCAATAGAAAAGCTCAAAAGATGCACCAAATGTCATTTTGATGCACCGACAGCACTGCTTGTATGCTACAACAAGGATGAAAGCTGGGTAAGCCGCTTTGACGGGGCACTATCCGCTCCTGTCGATGCATCCATCGTAACAACCCATATGATGCTTCAGGCTCATTCTCTGGGAGTAGGCTCCTGCTGGGTTATGTATTTTAACCCTGACAAGATGCGTGAGGAATTTTGCATCCCGCAAAACATCATCCCTGCCGCACTTCTTGTAATGGGTTACCCTGCAGAAAACTGTCCTGTTCATCCATTCCACAACTCTTTCCGCCCCATAGATGAGGTTGTGTACTACGATAGCTTTTCGGAGGACACCAAATGAAGATACAGCTATCGGACCACTTTACATACAAAAAACTGATACACTTTATAATCCCCTCTGTGGCTATGATGATTTTTACCTCCATATACGGAGTGGTTGACGGTTTTTTTGTATCTAACTTTGCCGGTAAAACTTCCTTTGCTGCCATAAATCTTATTATGCCTTTTCTTATGATACTGGGCACAGTGGGATTTATGTTTGGGACAGGCGGAAGTGCACTTGTTGCAAAAACTCTGGGCGAAGGTGACAGGATAAAAGCAAACCGCTATTTTTCACTTTTTGTATATATTGCTTTTTTACTGGGCACAGTACTTGCGGCAGTCGGCATTATACTTATAACACCCATTGCCCGTATGCTGGGGGCAGAGGGTGAAATGCTGAGGCACTGCATAATATACGGCAGAATTATCTTATGTGCTCTTCCGTTATTGGTACTTCAGCTTCTTTTTCAGAGCTTTTTTATTACTGCAGAAAAACCGCAGTTTGGTTTTGTTGTAACCCTGATTTCCGGTGTCATAAATATGGTACTTGATGCCTCGCTTGTGGGCGTGTTCCGTATGGGAGTTACAGGTGCCGCCATTGCTACGGCACTTAGCCAGATTACAGGGGGAAGTGTAGGTCTCATATACTTTTTTGGCAAAAACACAAGTCTCCTCCGTCTTGGAAAAACAAGCTTTGACATAAATGCCATTGCAAAAGCAGCCTTCAATGGCTTGTCTGAATTTATGAACAACATCGCAATGTCTATTGTATCGATACTCTACAACATACAGCTTCTCAAATATGCAGGAGAAAACGGTATTGCCGCCTACGGGGTGCTTATGTATGTGAGCTTTGTATTTGCGGCGGCTTTCATCGGATATTCAATAGGAGTAGCACCTGTAATCGGCTACCATTACGGTGCACAAAACCATTCTGAGCTCAAAAACTTAAGAAAAAAGAGTATGAATATAGTTCTCAGTACATCCGTTGTTATGACAGCAATTGGACTAATTCTGGCAAAGCCGCTTTCCGCAATGTTCGTAGGCTATGACAAGGAGCTTCTTAGCCTTACAGTCAGAGCATTTATGATATTTGCACTTTCGTTCCTCTTTATGGGTGTGGCAATTTTTTCATCCGGATTTTTTACCGCATTAAATGACGGTCTCACATCGGCGGTTATATCCTTTCTCCGAACTTTGGTATTTGAGGCAGCATCTGTTATGATTCTACCTCTGATATTCGATATAAACGGAGTATGGTTTTCTATTGTAGTTGCGGAATTTATGGCATTTTTGCTGTCTTTGATTTTTATAAAATTAAAGCAGAAGCATTTCAAATACTAATAAAAAAATCAGGAAGCCGTCAAAAGCTTCCTGATTTTTTTAGGTTACACAGTTCCGGTAACGGTAAGAACACTTACGCCCGGTGTCACTACAAAGCTGCCGTCTGCGCTCTGTGTATAGGTTGCGGCAGGAACGGTTATTATTCCGGGAGAAACGGAAAACACTCCGGTTGTTTCATCATAGGTGTAGCTCGTTTCGGCAAGGGGTGTACCATTTAGTGTCACCGTGATATCCGTAAGAATTGGGTTGAAAACATCGGTAACTGTTACATTGTCTGTAGCTGCTGCAGGTATGTTGCCCGTATTCTGAATAGTAAAGGTGTAGGTAAGCTCTTCATTTTCAGACACCGTATCGGGGCTCAGGCTCTTTATAATATTGAGCACGGGAGCAGAAGTAACAAGAACTGTTTCACTATCCGAAACCGGTGTAGTAACACCTCCACCGGAAACTGTAACGGTATTGGTAACCGTGCCACCGGCAGCAGGAGGAGCAAATCCGTTTGCAACGGCATCATATACCAGCGTAACATTTCCGTCGGCAGGAACAGTGATATTGGCAAAAACAAGTGGCTGTGTTGAGGTTACATCGGGAGCGGTCTGGAGTACTCCGTTACGATAATAAAGCACACTGCCCTCCACATAGGTTAAAGGCACTACTGAACCACCGCCAAAGGTATATTCACCAAGGTTATCCGTTACGGTTATACCGCCCAGCGGCTGTGTTCCGGTATTGTTTATACTCAACACATAGGTGATGTCATTACCTGGAGTGTAATTGGAATCCACCGCTGTCTTTGTGACAGAAATAACCTCCACAATATTTCCCGTAACAATGTTGGAATTTACAATGTTTCCGTTGTAACTGAGCGTGGCTTGATTTGTAAATGTTGCCATCTTTCTCTTCCTTTCGTTTGGTTTTTGGCAAAAATTGCCTCAGTTCCATATTATGACAAAAGATACAATTAAGTTACAAAAAATTCGTGGATAAAATACATTGATTTTCTATGAAAAACGTGGTATAATATCTCAAAATATTCCAAAGGAGGATTTTATATAATGTCAAAATACGCAGGAACACAAACCGAAAAAAATCTTGAGGCGGCTTTTGCCGGAGAATCTCAGGCAAGAAACAAATATACATATTTTGCTTCTGTTGCTAAAAAAGAGGGTTATGAACAAATATCCGCTCTCTTTCAGAAAACTGCAGATAACGAAAAGGAACACGCAAAAATGTGGTTTAAGGAGCTTGAAGGCATAGGCAACACCGCAGAAAATCTTTTGGAAGCTGCAAACGGTGAAAACTATGAGTGGACAGATATGTATGCAGGCTTTGCAGAAACCGCAGAAAAAGAAGGTTTTTCCGAGCTTGCTGCAAAATTCCGTCTGGTTGCTCAGATAGAAAAGCACCATGAAGAAAGATACCGTGCGCTTCTTAAAAACGTTGAAACCAAAGAAGTATTTGAAAAGAGTGAAGTTAAGGTGTGGGAATGCCGCAACTGCGGACACCTTGTAGTAGGGACAAAAGCTCCCGAAGTGTGCCCCACCTGCAATCATCCGCAGAGCTACTTTGAAGTTCACGCTGAAAATTACTGATATAAATAAAAAGAATCCCGTTTTGGTAAATCCAAAACGGGATTCTTTTTATTTATGTATATTTTTAAAATACGATTTTGCGTAATCCGCAATAACCGGGGTTATATCCTTAGGGTTAATTCCGGTTGTATTAACGCATAGATGATACGCTTCCTTTCTTCCCCACTTGATATGAGATATGGCATCTCTGTGGCGTGCACGGTTTCTGTCAATGGATTTTATCTTCTTTGCCATCTTGGCATCGGTAAGCTTTTCACCGTTTTCAGCACGCTTCTGGCAACGCTCTACCTTGGATTCCATATCCGCATAGATAAAGAGATTAAAGGGTTTGTAATCTGCAAGAACAACATCGGCACAACGACCAACTATGATGCAATCCTTACCTCTCTGTGCAATTGTGTTCAAAGCTTTTTGCTCTGCTACAAGAATTTTTGTTGAGTTATCCCACTGTGCGTGTGGATAGTAGAGAGTCCTTCCGTAGGTAAAATGAAATCCTGACGAGTAGCCGTTTTCACCAACATATTCAACAAATTTTTCATCAAAATTTCCGATTTTGGCAACCTCAGATATTATTTCACGGTCATAATACTCAAATCCCAAAAGATCTGCAAGCCTTTTTCCTATCTCTCTTCCTCCGCTTCCGAATTCACGGCTTATAGTGATTATTTTCATTTTCATCTCTCCTTTTCATATTTTAAGTTAACAATTACATTTCGTTGACGGGAACTGAAAGTTCCGCGGCTCCCGGTATCTCCTCGGGCAAGGTCACAGGTTCGGCAGGGGGATTTGCCTCCGGTACTGCGGGTATCAACGGATTTTCTGTATCAGAAGCAGTTGTATCCTCCATGGTGTTATCATCGGAGGTTTCACCCGTACCCTCCTCCGGCTCTTCACCGTCTTCTCCTTTTTTGTCCTCTTCCTCCTTAATTTCCATATACGGCTTTGTACCAATATATTCGTGATCGCTTGTACAGGTCACTTTGAGCTTTGCTTTGTCTGTATATTGATTAATTGTAGGACAACTGTCGGAGGGGGCATATCCGGTCCTTGAGCAAACCCTGGCTACAACAACCTCTTCGGGTTTTTCAAAGCTTTTTTCCGGAAGATCCTTATGGATTTTTGTCATTATATTATCCCATATGGTAAGTGCAGGATTTCCGCTGGCAGAAATAGAACGGGGAGTATCGTAACCAAACCATACAGTTCCGCAATAATACGGTGTGTAACCTGCAAACCATCTATCCTTGCTTTCATCTGTTGTTCCGGTTTTACCGCAGGTATCCATACCGGATATTTTGGCTCCTGCTCCGGTACCCATCGTTACAACATCTTTGAGAATATCATTAACAATATATGTTGCAGCAGGGGTAAATGCCTGGTTTTTTGTAATTTCATTTGTCAATATGAGCTTGCCCTCAACATCATAAATCTTAGTATATGAATGAGGCTCTATATATTCTCCGTCATTTGCCAATGCACTGTAGGCACCATTCATTTCCATAACCGTAATTCCGTTGGAAAAACCTCCCAAAGCTATTGAATAGTGTCTGTCAGCAGTATCAGAAATAGAAGTCATATGAAGTCTTTCCTTCATATATTCAAAAGACTTGTTGACAGTAAGCTCCTCAAGCACCCTTACTGCAGGTATATTGTAGGAGTGTGTAACTGCCGTTCGTACTGTAGTAAGTCCCCTGAAATTGCCCCCGGAGTTTTTAGGCCTCCAGTCGCCTATTTCAAGCGGGGAATCATCCACCGTTGTTGACTGGGTTATCACACTCTGATCTATTGCAGGAGCATAAACCGCTATAGGCTTTATGGAAGAACCCGGCTGTCTGCGGGACTGAGTTGCTCGGTTAAGTCCGCGATTACGGTCTTTCTTTCCTCTGCCGCCTACTATACCTTTTATTTCCCCTGTGTGGGGATCGGTAATTACCATTGCAGACTGAGGCTGAACCTCACTTCCGTATCCCGGGAAGTTGGAGTTATCCTCATAATAATCTTCCATCACATTCTGAATCATCGGATCAACTGTTGAGTATATTTTAAGACCGCCGTTATATATCATATTGGCAGCAAATTCCTCCGTGTAACCCTTGGCAACAAAATCATCTTGTATCTCTTCAAAAAGGTGATCAAGGAAATACGACTGAATGTTATCGTCTGCACTTCTTCCGGGGTTTAAAGTTATGCCCTCAGCAATTGCGTTATCATATTCTTTCTTTGATATATCCCCAAGTTCCAGCATTTTTCCAAGGACAAGTTTTCTCTTTTCCGCATTGGCTTCCGGCTGAGTAACAGGATCATATCTTGACGGATACTGAGTTATTCCGGCAATGCATGCACATTCTGCCAAGGTAAGCTCAGATACACTTTTTGAAAAATATATATTTGCAGCGGCTTCCACACCGTTAGCACCTTGGCCTAAGTATATGGTATTCATATACATTTCCAGTATCTGTTCTTTGCTGAGCTTGGTTTCCAGAACCATTGCACGGAGCATTTCCCTCACTTTACGGGTTTTCGTTCTTTCTCTGTCAAAGGTAATGTTTTTTACAAGCTGCTGTGTAATTGTACTTCCGCCATAGGAAGAATCTCCCTTGAGAAGATAGTTTATGGTTGCACCTGCTGTTCGCTTTATATCTACGCCTTTATGTGTAAAGAACCTCTGATCCTCTATGGCAACAAATGCGTTCTTTAAGTTTGCAGGCATTTTGTTTATGGGAACCCATATGCGGTTCTCTGTAGCATCAAACTGCGCATATTCGGAAGGGTTTCCCTTTGCGTCCATATAGTATACCTTGGATGAAATGTTAAGATTCATAGAACTTAAATCGTCGCCAAAGGTAAAATCTATCATAGAGTACACCCATACGCCCAGGCATATAGATGCTATGATTCCTATAAGAATGCAGGTTTTGATAAGAGTGAAAACCCATGCAAAGCGAGAGCGTCTTCTCCCTCTCTTTTTTGCAGTCGCCGAAGAAGCCCGTGATGTGTAGTTTCCATCACTTGCATTAGTATTCTGAACACTGTGCACTTCTCCGCCTCCGGAGTAACAAGCTTTTTTCCTTGAGCGTTCATTCTTTTTCATTAATTTTTCGGACTTTGATTTTTGTCTTGCTCTGACCTTGTCCAGATTGTCCATATCAGGTACCCCGTTTCTTATAGTAAATAAAGTCTACCTATACATTATGTATTATATCATAAAAAAAACAATTTAATGTTACAATCTATTTACGAATAGTTTAAATTTTGATGGTAAAACTAACAAAAACAAGAAAAAGGACATGATTTAATGAAAAAAATAAACAAAATTACATTGGCAACACTGTCCTGCTTTATAGTTTTTCAATTTGTTTTCTCTTACCTTACAGTATATGACACAAATCCGGAGAAATTCTCAAAAGGAAAAGACGCCCCGGAATTTGAACATCCCGCGGCATCTCTTACAAAATCCAAAACGGATAAATATATACTGCGTTACAATCCTGAAACCGCCGGAGTAATGGTGATTACTCAAAAAACCGACGGAAGCGAAATACACACTGAGGTGGATGAAGTAAATACTTTTTTTCTTACTGATGAGGATATTAAAAACCTCACCGAGGGAATTGAAGTAGATACAAAAGAAGAACTGTTTATGCTCATTGAGGATCTCAGCAGTTGACGTTCATAGCATTGCAAAGCTTTCCTATTGCTTTTTTCTCTATTCTTGACACATAGGAGCGGGATATACCCAAAAGGCTCGCAATTTCCTTTTGAGTTAACGCATTTCGACCTCCAAGGCCATATCTCATCTGTATTATCTTTTTTTCACGTTTACCAAGTACCGATTCCATTTTGGAATAGAGTTCTGTTATGTTTAGCTTGTTTTCCACTTCCTCAAACACATCCTCCTCGCCGGTACCAAGTCTGTCTATGAGCGAAACCTCCTTACCCTCGCTGTCCTTTCCCACCGGTTCCTGCAAAAGAACCTCATTTTGTCTCTTTCTGCCTGTTCTCATACTCATAAGAATTTCGTTTTCGATACACCTTGCCGCATATGTACTGAGTCTTACACCTCGGTCTTCATTATAGGAGTTAACAGCCTTTATGAGACCTATTGTACCTATGCTTATAAGGTCGTCATTTTCACCTGCGGCAGGATATTTTTTTACAACATGTGCTACCAGTCTGAGGTTCCTTTCTATGAGGGTGTTACGGGCATTTATGTCCCCTGCCTGCCATTTCTGAATGTAATTGCTTTCTTCCTCGGCAGATAGCGGCGAAGCAAAGGAACTCACATTGGTAACATAAGACATCACAAAAAACATTTTTGGCATAAGCTGTGCTAAAAAGCAAAACACAAAAAGCACCTCCGTATATTGACACAATATCAATATATGTGGAGGTGCTTGTATTTCGTGCATGTACACAGAATTTATATTTTTATCCTGAGTGTTGTTTTGGTCAGCCCCCTTATTGCGATGCTATCTTTCGGCTCAAAAATAATCACAAGGTCAGCCTTGTCTGTCATATATGACCTGACTACATCAGTCGGTCTGCGGCTATGTATCATATCCAAACCGATTTTTGATAAGATATCATCACTATACTCTACCTGCATATGTACCGTTTCACTATACTCCCCTATTACTTCGCCAAGTAATGATGTAAAATCTGTTCCTTTTTCCGAAAGGAACACTCTTCCTCCCTCGGATATTGCATATTCAACAGCATTTTGAAGATGCTTTTTTACTATGCTGCGTCTTTCCGATATCGGAATCATTGACCATGCAGAAACTATCATTTGTTTTTCCTCCTATCAAAAAAGGTGTATAGCCCACAGAGCCATACACCTAAAAAACGCAGTACTCTGTAAGATATTTGCTACAACATCCAATATTCACTCCGAAAAATGGGCAATGAAAAACCAGAGCTACGCTTTTTACTAAGCGTTCCCAAATTCAGAATAAATAATATTAAAATGTTGTAGCGAATTTATTATACCATATCAAATAATGTTTTACAAGTTTTTTAAACCATAAAAAAAGCCGTTTACATCATCAGAAATGTAACGGCTGATTTTTATTCTTTATTCTTTCTGTATGCAGTGGGCGAAATTCCCTCAACCTTGCGGAATGTGGCTCCAAAATACTTAACATCCGAAAAGCCGAGTTCCCTGGAAATGGCAGTTACGGTCATTTCCCCAACATCAAGCATTTTTTTTGCTTCTTCTATTTTGAGCTTATTGAAATAGGAAAACAAGCTTTCTCCCGTCTGCATCTTGAAGGTTTTGCACAGGAATGAGCGTGAGTAGTTGACCTTCTTGCACACATCCTGCAAAGATATCTTTGTGCGGATGTTCTCTCTGAAATATCCTATTATAACATCCGTAAGCTCGGAATAAAAATCTTCCTTTTTGAGAAAGACAACTTCAGGGTTTTTTGTGGCGGATAGTGTACGCAGCAGGCATATTATAAGATATTCAAGCTGCAGTATGATGACCTGCTGACCGCCGAAATTCGGGAAATCAAGAACCTTGAGAACATCACTGTCTGTATAGTAGGTGTTTTTGTACTCATCTATAATTTTTTCCATACAATCGGTAATGGTTGCATCAGCAGAAACACACATCTCACCGACAGTCTTTAGTGCTGTGGAAAAGCTCTCAAAACAAACAACAAAAACCCGGCTTTTGTTACCTCGGTGTGAAACATAAGAATGTACCCTGTCGGGAGGGATGATGAAAACACTGTTTTCACCGAGAGTAATTTCCTTTCCGTCAAGGACGAGATTTACCTCACCTTTCTGCACATAGCACAGCTCCCAAAAATCGTGACTTTCCACATAATCTCCGTATTTGCCCTCAAAATCAAGATATTCAAGGGCAACCAGACCTTTTATATCCACTACATTCTGAATCTTATGTCTAAGATAAGTTTTCATAAGCATATTCCCCTATACTAATATAGTAATTTCATTATAGTTAAACGGAGAAAAGTTGTAAACCTGAAATTTTCTTTTATTATACCGAAATTTTCCACTAAATATCTTTTTGTGTATTATCCTCTATGTTTCCTTTTTTAGTGTTAGCCTCGATAAGCTCCATAGAATACTCCCATATTTTTTCAGATCCTGCCCTGGTTCTCAGGTGTCTTTGAAGAACTCGGTCTTTTACCGCACTATGCTCTACCCAATCCCTTCCCCCGTTGGAGTCATTTAATATGAGAGGCTGGAAGTTATCCATCCCACGTGCAAAACGTGCTTCGGGTGTATCACCTTTTTCGAATTCCTCAAACAAAGCTGTAAATTCCTCTCGCTGGTCATCGGGAAGAATGCCGAAAAGTCTCTCGGCAGCCTTTTTTTCTCTCTCTTTCTGTGTAGCAAGATTAACCTCATCATATGCATAGGTATCTCCGGCATCTATCTCAACAACATCGTGAATAAGAGCCATCAGTATTGCCCTTAAAGAGTCAAAATCCTCATTGGCATACTCCTTCATAAGGTATATCATAACCGCCATATGCCACGCATGTTCGGCATCATTTTCTTGTCTTTTATAGTCTGTAATATGTGTCTGTCGGAGAATACTTTTTTCCTTATCTATCTCCAGCGCAAAGTCAAGCTGTTTTTGAAATCTGTCTGCATCTGCCGCTATATCCCAAGGATATTTCACATTTATTTTTCGGCGTATATCATCCATAAGAGATATAATTCTGAGAGTTTCATCAAGAGGCATAATTTCACTTTCGGTCTTGCCATCTCCAATTAGTCTGCAAGCTTCGTAAATTTCTTCCTCAAACCCGTCGCCGATTGAGGGTGCCTTGACGCATCGGGTGTCCTCTCCTGTTGTTACATAGAATTCCTCAGCACCGTAAAACTTGGGAACACGGATGTAGCCTTTTGTTCCGTAAATGTATGCATCTTCCGGCTTTTGGAGATTTATGGCAGAGGTAACCGTGGCCATTGCCCCTCCATCATATGTAAGATTTACCGCTGTGTGGCAGTCCACACCGTCACGAACATCCGAAACCGCACGAACCGATTGTGGCTCTGTACCCAAAAACAGTGATGCAAAATGCAAGCCGTATATACCTACATCAAGAAGAGAACCGCCTGCCATTTCATTTAAAAAAAGCTTCTCCTCTTCCTCAGGTGTAGATGAATAGCAAAAGTCAGCGGTAACTGCTTTTACCTCGCCGATTTCGCCCTCATTGACAAGAGTGATTACCTCCCTTATGGCAGGTAAAAATCTTGTCCACATAGCTTCCATAAGAAACACACGATTTTTCCGTGCACTTTCTATAAGCTCCCGTGCCTGAAAAGCATTTACACAAAGAGGTTTTTCGCACAAAATGTGCTTTCCTCTTTTTATAAATTCCATCGCAACTTCCTTGTGAAAGGGATGGGCGGTAGACACATACACCGCATCTATATCATCGGATTCTGCCATTTCCTCATAACTCTCAAACACCTTGGGTATTCCGTATTTTTCCGCAAACGCCTCTCCTCTTTGACGGCTCCTGGATGCAACGGCACAAAGCTCTGCACATTCCACATTTTTTATTGCCACGGCAAATTTATTGGCTATACCGCCGGGGCCTGCTATACCCCATCTTATCTGTCTATTCATATTCTAACCTCCACAAAATCTTGGGCTTCCAGTGTATCCTCTGTCACATTGCAACTCAGGGCATACACCTTGACTCCGTTTTTATTGGCAATAGTAAGTGTTTCCGAAAATAGCGGATCATTTTCTGAGTTGGGTTCAAAATATCTGCATTTTTCCATCTGCACTATAAAAAACACATATGCTTCATATCCGTTTTTCACAGCGGAAACAAGCTCCTTAAGATGCTTGACTCCTCTCTCGGTAGGTGCATCCGGGAAAGATACCACACCGTTATTCTCCAGTGTTACCCCTTTCACTTCTACAAAAATCCGTCTTTCTCCGCTCTCTATATAAAAATCAAATCGGGAATTGACGTATTTACACTCGGGTTTAAGCTTTATGTCATCGCCAAAAAATCTTTTTTCTTTCGCCCATTGTCCAAAGACCTTGTTAGGTGCCTGACTATCCATATTAACAAGCATATCCCCTTTGCAGACGGATATGAGGTCATATTTGGTCTTACGAGCAGGATTGTCGCTCTCCTCCACATAAGCAGTTGCGTCAGTATCCGAACCCGTTTTGGGTGCGTGCTTTTACGCCACTGCATCGTTAAAATACTCGCAAATGCG
>JAZPXS010000097.1:0-3291 GCA_045543775.1 Clostridia bacterium | reverse complement strand
GATGCATCCGTTAAAAATTTACCAAAAAAACATCCGTCCCTGTCTTTCGACAAGGACGGACAATACTGCTTATAAAGTTTTATCCTTCAAAAGGAAGCGATGCAGGGGAAAGATTCTGCTTAAAGAAGAAGAGTCTCAAATCATAACCCTTACCAAGGTACTCTGACATATCAGCTTCGCCGTCGACTGTAACAATCTTTACGACATTGCCGTCAGCATCAACAACTCTTACAAAGGCTGTAGCATCTTCTGCTGTATCTGCTTTTGTAATCAGAAGCTTGTTATCCTCCCAGTCAACCTCATAGCCGCCGCTTGACCTTGCACAATTCATAACTATAGGCTCAGAATAGAGCACATAGGATGAATCACCGCTGATGACAACTACTGCGGAGCATCTTACCTTCTTGCCGTTGTCAATAGGTGAAATGGTGAACTTGAAGTCCTTTCCGTTCTGTCCGTAGATGTCTTCCCAGCCGTTGCCTTTATCAAGCTGCCACTGATAGAAGGTGTCATAGCCTTCGTTACCGGCGACAATTGCAGACAGACTGATTGCCTTACCGTTACGGTAGATTACACTGTTATCAAGACCTGTGGTTTTAATTGTAGCATTGAAATCCTCAGGGAATGTGGTAATGATAACCTTGTCGGTAGGTACGCTGTATTTACCTGATTCCATATAGGATTCGAGCACATAGTGAGTTGTGTTGTCAGAACCAAGGTCGTTCAGAGTATATGAGAACATACCGTTATCAGAAGTGATTTTGCTTTCAACTACTGCTGTATATTCCTTACCGTCGTTTGTAACAACAACTCGTGAGAGCTTATAGAAGTCTGCCGGCCTTGTACCGTTTTCCCAGGTAATGGTAGCAGATTTGTCTGTAATATCCTTAACCTCAACATTCTGTGCGATGCTTGGAGGAGGTGTTTTGGTGATTTTGGTAAGATATCCTACAACAGGAACCTGTGCGCCATTGAGCTTTGCATTATATGAAACCAGCTTCCAGTCGTATGAATAATCTGCAGATGTTCCTTCGGGGAGTCCTACTATGGTACCTGTGTATTCCTGACCCTTTGTTGTGGTGGTTACATAACTCTGGTTATGCTCTGCAGATACTGTAAATCCTGCCTTTGCTATACTAACCTTTGCCACAGAAGTATTTTCGACAGCAACGCCCCAACCGATAGAGCTTGAATCAGCCTCTTCCACGGCTATAGTTTGTGACTGTGCTGAGCCTGCGGAGGATATGTTGCTGTTGGAAAGGAATCCGTCATTGGAGCTGCCGATGGACTGCTTTGACTGGAGAACCTTACCGTCGATAGCCTTGAGATCGCTGAGCTTATGAGCATATGTATTAGGGTCACCTGCTCTGTAGCCTTCATTGAATACATTATCATATATCTTCTCAAGACCCGGTGTGAACTCTGCTATAGAATCATATGTAGCTACATCCACAGTTGTGATCAAAGGAGTCTGAGGAACATTGTAGTGGTACGGCAGAACTGCACCTGCTACAGTACCGCCCCATTCGCCTGTACCGCCCTTGCCGAAGGAAGCGATGGCTTTCTGTATAAAGTCTATTTCTTCATTCAGCTTCTGAAGAACGTGGAGCTGATTCTGATAGTTTTCTTCGCATACATAGGAACTGTATTTGAGGCAGTAATACATACAACCGTTTTTATAAGTACCGATTGCCTGTTCCTCGCCTGTTTTTTCATAATTGGCAAGATTCTTTACAAGCTCGTCTCTGAATTTACATATTGTGTTATAGTCAGACTCTGTAGGAAGCTTGTATTCAGGAACATACATACTGCAGTTATAACGTACATAAGGCACTGTAAATACAGTTACTGCATCTGTAAGACCGGATGCCTCAAAACCGGTTGTATATGTATATGTCTTTTCTACACTTTTTTCCTTGGATACGGAGCCTGAGAGTGTGAATTCATATTCCGCACCACCACAAGGGATGAGACCTAAGAAACTCGCCTCATATTCAAAACCTGCCACAACACCAAGAGAGAAGGTACCGCCCTTTGTAGTACCGCTTCCGGAGCCTTCCGACTTAGCAAAGCCAGTTGCAGAGTTGCCGATATAGCTGTCATCATTGAGTTCTTCATAGAGAGGCGGTGCCTGCATTATGGCAAGTGCCTCTACATCAGAATAGTACACCTCGGTATCATTGCCCGGATATGTGATATATGAGGTCTTATTGCCTCCGTCAAGTAGTGCCATATCTACCAATCTCTGAGATGAGATATCTTCAAAAATTCGGTTACCATACGTATAAACGGTATATAAACCGCCTTTAGAATTGGAGACTATATACTCACTTCTTTCCATAATCTTACAGTTGTATTTCTCTTTGCCGCTTACTTTATAGTAGAATGGGAACAGCAAAACCTCTCTGCCGAATGTATCGTTACTGAAATTGCCCGATACGGATTTGCCTATCCATACAACGCTGGTATCTCTATTTTTGTCATCGGAGCCCTCGTACATATCATCACGGTCATAGTTTTCTGTAAACTTCAGTGATGCGGACTCTTCATCCCAGTCGAAGAGCTGACCGCCGACGAAAATCGTGTCGGGATAACCTGTACCCTTGTGCTTATATGCATTAAGGGATACTGTGATAGGACCAGAATCCGTATCATCTTCACTGTACCAATAGGTCCAGCCGTTACCGTCCTTCTGTACAGTCCAGTGATAATCAGAATTCTTGTCATAGGTATTATGATTTTTCAGATTGTCATAGGTAGTATAACCCACGATATGGCAGAGTGCTTTGTCGTGGTCTCCCTCTACATTACGGTTTGAGCCTACCTTACTGGTATTGTTGATATCCTTAACGTCTACTCTTGTATAATTTGCTGCTATGATAATCTCTCTGCTGCCTTCCTGTGTAACATCACCTACGGTGAGGTTGGCATTACGGAGTACATAGCGATGTTCGGTACTTGCGTTGCTTCCACCGCCTGCAAGAGGAGTTGTCAACAGAACTCTGTGCTTGATAACCTGCTTCAGATTACCGCCCTGAGTACCCTCATAGGACTCCAGTACAGAAGCGAAGCATGTGTTATGGTCGATAATCTTCTTGGTAGAATATGTATCACTGGAGCTTGCACCTCTGAACCATGTGGAGAAGTTTACTATAGCAGAGAGGTCGTCTATATTGTCCTTGTTCAGGTCATTGGCACTGAGTGCTACATAAGGCAGACAGTAAAACTGCTTCTTGCCGTTGTTATGGCTGTATTCCCACTCACAAGTCGGATCGTAGCCATGTCGTTCTG
>JAZPXS010000096.1:0-3821 GCA_045543775.1 Clostridia bacterium | reverse complement strand
GAAAGGCGAAAAGAACCTCTGAAAGAGGAGTGAAAAGAATCTGAAACCGTGTACGTACAAGCAGTGGGAGCACGTGAGTGTGACCGCGTACCTTTTGTATAATGGGTCAGCGAGTTACTTTCATGCTGCTTGGGCTCACCGAAGAAAACTGGAGCACCTACAACGGATATTATGCTATCCGTAACGCTTCAGAGCTTTACGGCTTTGCCGCCCTTGTCAACGGCGGCGACCGCAGTGTAAACGGTGTGCTTTTGCAGGACATCGTTGTGAACACCTCTGTTTCCGCAAGCGGTGCTGCCTATTCATGGATACCTATCGGTGCAACAGAAGAAACAGCCTTTCTCGGCACCTTTGACGGTGCAGGGCACAGCATCAGCGGTATTTATTACAAAAATGCAGATGCCACCCATGTCGGTCTCTTCGGCAATATCGGTGAATACGGTGAATACACCAATGCAGCAGTTAAAAATCTTATTCTGAAAAATTCTTATATTTACGGCAAGCAGTATGTCGGCGGTATCGTAGGATGCTTGTGGGGCGAAAATGTAACGGTTGCCAACTGCAAGACCGATTCTGATGTTTCCGTGGTTTCCGCTAATGTTTACGGTGAGGGCATTTCCTTTCGTGTGGGCGGTATTGTCGGCAGTCATTACGGCACCACTATGGGCTACACGAATTATGTGACAAACTGTGTAAGCTTTGCATCTGTTACAGGTACATTTCTGGAAATGCCCGAGAATTATTGTCTTCAATATGAAGATAATTATATCGCTGCAATTACAGGCTCCTGGCAAAGCAGTACTAATGCAGGCGAACGAGTCACTGTCCGCGATTGTTATTACCTGAAGAACTCCGTAAAAGTAACTGCCGGAGACAGGATGATTTATGCTAACTGGGGCAGAGGCGGCGCATATCAATGGACAGACGGTGCCGGATGGTTACCGTGGCAGGATAATGTATACTGCACTATACTTGAATCAGCCTCAGCACCTCACACCTGTGTTGCTGTTGCAACTCCTGAAATAAAGGCAAACTGTACCTACGGCGGTCATTCTGCTTATTCCTACTGTCTGATTTGCGGTGGTGTTACAAACGGCACAAAAACCCTTACCGAGGCAAATGACACTCATTTTTATAAAGGTGCAACCTGCACAGTAAACGGTGTCTGTCAGCTTTGCGGTGATGCCAACGGACCGAAGAATCCCGATAATCATATATCCTGGATTCCTGCAAACTGTATGGCTCCTGCCACCTGCAAGTCTTGCTCGGCAACAAAAGGAGAAAAGAATCCCCATAACCATACTGATGAAGGCAAATATACCTACACAGTCAATGAAACCGATGAAAGCAAACACGATGCGTTCTATGAACAGTGCAAGGCTTTCTCTCATACCGAAGGTCACTCTTATGACGCTCAGGGTAAATGCACAAAATGTACTTATGAGTGTGCTCACCCCTCATTTACCTACGGTGTGTGTGACATTTGCGCTTATAAATGTACACACAGTCATCTTGAAAACAACAAATGTACCGTTTGCGGACTTGAAGGCTCAGTAAAATACATTAACAGAGTGTGGAACAGCACCGCAAAGCAGGTGGAAGAAACCGTTGAAATTGCTCCTGTCAGTATTACTGAGGTCACAACTGAAACCACTGCGATGACCGACGGCTGGTATATTGTAAACGGCACGGTGGATATTAACGAGTGGATCATGGTCAGCGGCACGGTGCATCTGATACTGGCTGACGGTGCATCCCTCACGACAAAGAGGTGTACTGTAAACGAAGGAAATTCGCTGTATATCTATGCTCAGTCAACCGGTGCCGATATGGGCTTATGGAAGATTACGAGTTATTATAACGGTGCGATGCTTGGCGGAGCGGAGGAAGCTGCTGCCGGCAAGATTGTCATTAACGGCGGCTTCATTCAGGCAAGCGTTGGAAGCGAGTCTTATGAAGGTGCGGCTATCGGCAACGGTTACAAAGGAACAGGCGGAGAAGTTATCATTAACGGCGGCTTTGTCAAAGCGAGCAGTGGAAAATGGGGTGCTGCTATCGGCAGCGGGTATTTAGGAACACCCGGAATTATTTCTATTAACGGTGGTACGGTTTACGCCAGTTCTAAATACGGTGCAGGCATCGGCAGCGGTAGAAATGGAGATGCCGGCAATGTTACCATTAACGGCGGCAATATCTATGCCACCTCATCCTCGGGTGATAAAGTCGGTGCAGGTTGGTCTGGAGCCCCCGTCACCGTTACAGACGGAAACGGCAACGATGTTACTCTCAGCGCCATCACCCTCAGCGGTGCTGCAGCCGATACACCTGTAACAAAGGTTGAGGGCATCACCTACGGTCTTACCGATGTCAAAACCTATAATACAGATAAGCTTTATTTTTATCTTCCTGCCAATGCTGTAGCAACATCCATCACAGCAGGCGGCGTTGAATATATCTGCAACAGCAATCTTACATATTACACAGCACATACATGGGATGAAGAATTAAATATCTGTACTGTTTGTGGTTATCATACTTGTAGCTTCGACGAAAACGGCGTCTGCACCATCTGTGATACTTATCAGCCTGCTACGCTTGTCACTAACGAGAATTACGAATCTCTTGGACTTGCAGCTGAGTATGTTGGCTTCTACCAAATCGGCAACACAGGTCAGCTTTATTGGTTTGCAAACCATATCAACACCGTGGACAGAACGGCAAGCGCAGTCCTCACAGCTGACATCGACCTTGAAGGAAAGCCTGACGGCACAGGCAGAAAGTGGACGCCTATCGGCTCTACGGGTGAAAATAGCAACAACTTCCGCGGTGTCTTCGACGGACAAAACCACACTATAACAGGTCTGTATGTGGAAGGCGGCAGAGCTGGTCTCGGCTTCTTCGGCGAGGTAAGAACGGGTACGGTGAAGAACTTCACCATCTACGGTGAGGTGGTGGTAAATACCGAAGTTGACTATATTGGCGGTGTCATCGGCTCGACTTGCGGTCTCAACGGCAACGACCACGGACTTGAGCGTAACGGCGCTATAGTTCAGAACATCACCTCTTACGTTAACCTCACTGCAAAGACTCACGGCATCGGCAGAATCGGCGGCTTTATCGGCTATGCCAACCACGAGACCCTCATAGAAAACTGCTCTTGGCACGGCACCTTCGATGCAGGCATTTACCGTGTGGACTCAGGCGCCGGTGGCTTTATCGGACGCATCTATGACTCTGCCAACGTGACAATCCGTAACTGCGCCGCTTACGGCACTATCAAGACATCATACAAGAGCGGCACGTTCAATAATCAAAATACTATCTATATCGGCGGCTTCCTGTCACACAGCCCTTCGGGCGCAAGTACTGTATTGGAAAACAACCTATGGGCAGGACAGATTGAGAACGAGACCGACCTTACCAAAGAGAATGCACATCTGTCGGCTTACGGCACCATGACTTCCTTCCAAAGCATTACAAACTGCTATGCGTTAAATAGTACACCTTACGTTACAACCAACAATGAGAATGATAATGCTATCACTACCGTTACTGCTGAGCGGCTTGCAAGCGGCGAGATTGCTTATCTCTTGCAAGGCGAACAAGAGAATCATATATGGGGACAAAACATAGACAATGGCGAGATGGCAGACGCCTATCCAGTCTTAGGTGGAGCTAAGGTTTACGAACATACATTTGATTTTGGAAAAGTATATTCAAATCTTGAGAATATTACTTTCGATATGATGCCTAACGGCAAGTGTGGCAACCACCTCTATTGGAATATCACCGACAGCACCCTAACCATCTTCGGCACAGGA
>JAZPXS010000095.1:0-16497 GCA_045543775.1 Clostridia bacterium | reverse complement strand
GACCGATAGGTCCGCAACCCTGAACTGCAACACGGGAATTGAATCTTAAAATTCCTGTTGTCTTTGCTCTTTCCACAGCGTGGATAAGAACTGCACAGGGCTCGATAAGTATTCTGGAGTCGAGATCCAGATCGCTTACATTAAATACGGTTGAACCGCCTCTTACAACGATATAGTCTGCAAACCAACCGTTTAAGTGTGTGTCATCATCGGGGATAAGACCGTAAACATCAGCACCGCCAACATTCTGCTTGTTAAGGTCGAACATTGTAATATCGGGATTGTCTTTGAAAATCATACATGTAACAACCTTGTCACCGATATTGAGGGGTTTGCCTGCACTGTCTTTCTTGACATTTTTACCCATCTTAACGATCTCGCCTGTGCCTTCGTGACCGAGTACAACAGGAATAAGACCAAAGGGGTCACGTTTGAATTCATGAGCATCTGTTCCGCATACACCGCAGCCTTCAACTTTTACGAGGATATCGTCATCACCGAGTTCCGGAATAGGGAATTCTTTGATTTCGTAATTCTCAAGAGCTGTAAGCATAGCTGCACGGCTTGTCTTGGGTACTTCACCTACGGGAGCAGCCGGAGTAGATACACCGGAAAAACCGCCTTGGCTCATACCTGCAAGGACCTGCTGAACTATAGCCTGAATCTGTTGCTGTTTAACATCCATAGCTATTCTCCTTGTAGTATTATTTTCACTGATAACACCGATTGCACCAAAGGGAAGATGAATATCGGCGATTTCAGCATTTGATTCATATATTATAAAATTTCGGATACAACTTGTTACTGCACCAATTCCAAAAAGTACTGCGTTGAGACTATTTGTGTTTTTGGAAGCTGCCAGCATTTTATTTCTTTGTTTTGAAGAAGTAAGATAACCGCCGCATTCAATGAGATGGTATATGAACTCATCCTTTAAGTCTGCAGGTACGGAAACTGTAATGCCGGACTTTAAATTTTCGGTAAGCTCCTTTGCTTTTAAAGAAAGGTTATCTTCTGGTTTTACAGTGATTATGATAACTCCTCCTCAAACACTTTTTTACCGAACTCAGCAAGATGTATGTCTTGCTCCTCACTTCCGCCGCTTACTCCGAGAGCACCAATGATTTCACCGTTTCTTTCCAGAGTAACACCGCCGCCAAAAATAACAATCTGGTTCTGGTTTGTAAACTGGATGCCGTAGAGTGGACCATTTGGCTGGGATAATTCTTTAAGGGCAGTGGTTGGCATCTTGACAGATGCTGCAGTATACGCCTTTCCAACTGCAATGTCGTAGCTTGCAATGTAGGAATCATCCATACACTCCACAATAACAGGTCGTGCACCGGGATTTGCTATTGCAATTACCACATTAAGTCCCATTCTTTTCGCTTCCGCCTCAACCTTTGAACAAAGTCTTTTGGCAGAGGCAAGGGTTATATAATTTTTGGAATAATACACATTTGTATCCGCATAAGCCTTCATGACACTTTTGGTAACAGAATCAATAAGGCTGTTTAATGCTTTGTCATCCATAGCTTATTTACCAAGTTCTTCCATAACTTTCTTTGTTATAGTTGCGATAAGTTCTGCATCAGATTCGCAAGAGGAAGCACAGGTTTTTTCTACACCCATGTTGCAGTTATGACAGCTCTTGCCGTGTACATTGAGACATATATCTGCAGGATGCTTACCGGTCATACCGAAAGCCTTTCTGATTTCGTAAAGTCTCTGAACCTGACTGCTGGAGAGTTCCTTGGGACCGCCAAGTGTCTTGGAATGATAGAGAAGTTCGGCATAGAACTCAAGAGATTCCATCTTGTGGTATGCAGAGAGAAGATTGTCAGAATAGGTGAGTGCACCGTGGTTTGCAAGAAGAACCGCATCGAAGTGCTGGAGATACTTTTCAACTGCATCGGGGATTTCTTCTGTGGAAGGTGTACCGTAATCTGCAATCGGAACGCAGCCAAGAGCAATTACTGCTTCAGGCATAATAGGCTGTGTAAGCGGAATACCTGCTATCGCAAAGCTTGTTGCATAGATAGGATGTGCGTGAACAACAGATTTAACATCAGGTCTCTGCTTGTAAACTCTCATATGCATCTTGATTTCGGAAGAAGGACGGAAGTTTCCGTTAGCGGAAATAACATTACCGTTAGCATCTACCTTGCAGATGTAATCGGGAGTCATAAAGCCCTTGCTGACACCGGTGGGTGTGCAGAGAAATTCATTGTCGCTTATTTTAACAGAAATATTACCGTCATTTGCAGCAACCATTCCTCTGTTGTAAATTCTCTTACCGATGTCACAAATTTGTTTTTTGATTTCAAATTCGTTAGTCATAGTTATCTATCTCCTTATATAAATTTTTACCTATACTATAATATTAACATAGCATAAGGACATTGTCAATACAAAAATGTTGTTTTTTTTACTTTTTTCTTTGTTTTTCTTTGTTTTTTATTTCCAACCCATATATTCGCGGATTTCATCAATGCCTTCACTGGCAAGTGAGTTAACTTTAAAAACTTTTTTGCATCCTGCCAGACGAAGCCATTTTTCGGCATTTTCTGCATGAGCATTTTTGTGGTCAATTTTGGTTACAATTCCAACAACCTCTTTTGTAGTCATGCAGGTTATGTTCGGACTGAACAGAGAGAATGGTTCGGTAGCACTGAGCAAAAGTCCTATGACATCAGCTTCATATGAGTATATTGCAAGTGCAGTTCCAAGATGTCTGGTTTGTATGTACTCACCCGGCGTGTCAATCAGCATACTGTCCATACTGATTGCCTGAGTCTTTTCGTATTCTATCGGCCTCTCCATAAGAGCCTGGGTAAGAGTTGTTTTTCCTGCTTCACTTCTGCCGATGAGCATAAGGCGTCTCTTTTTGTTAATCATGTTTTTGTTATCTGACATACTGTATACCCTAAGGTTTTTCCTATATATTCGCTTATAGCATCAAAACCTGCCTGAACAGCTGAAACAGTTCCGGTTATTATAAGCGTTCCGCTGAAACGATCAACAAAGCCAATCTGAGCACCGGAGGCTTTTATTGCAATATCAGCAGCAATTATGACTGTTTCGCTGGGGGAAATTGTCATAATACCAATAGCTCCATAATTGTAATCATCAGATGTATCCAATCCAAGCTTTTGATAGAGTATGTCATCGGGATTGGCAATAATATGGAGAAGTGTAACCTGCTTTCCGGGAACTAATTCTTGAACAATTCTCATTTTATCCTGATTTTGCGACAGTATTTTATCCATTATTGTGATTCACCTCATTTGTTGTTTATTATATTAATGAAATCTTTGTCTATATTATAGGCAATTTTGTCTGCGTGTTTTTTTATGGAGGGTTTAGCTGTTACAGAAGCATAAGAAGTACCGCACACGTCAAACATACCAAGGTCGTTAATGTTATCTCCGAATGCATAGGAATTTTCCTTCTTAATTCCAAGCATATTTATAATGAAGCTAACCGCATCTTTTTTGTCGGTGTCTGCTGCTATGTATTCGTTTATTTCGTGGTTTTTATAAACAACAGGCAACGGGCAGGGAACAGTTTTGTCAAAATCTGATATTTTGTAAATATCTTCTTTGATATCAAATATGTCGTCAATCTGCATTACGTGTCCCCGGTACTGTCTCATTACAGAGCGTATTATGTTGGGCTTTGGGGATTTGACATAAGTTAAATATTTACCGTGAGCTGTATATTGCTTGAAGTCTGTAAACAATGATTTGTCCATAGGTTTTTCAAAGATGCTTTGCTCCTTGAATACACAGAGGGAACCATCATTGCATACAAAGAAAATATCTTCTTCGAATTCTTTGAAAAAATCCTTGAGTTCAATGTATGTTCTGCCGGATGACACAACAAATATGTTACCGCTTTCAAGAATCTTATATATGGAATTTTTAATGTTTTTGTTAAGAGCGGACTCTCCGTAAAAAAGGAGGGTGCCGTCTAAATCAGAGAAGATAATCTTCATAAAAAAACTCCTTTACCTACTTAATAATATAATACAACACAATATGCAATATGTCAATATCAAAAACCACAAAAATCAAACAAAAACCACAGAAAACAAAATTACCTCTCAAAACATAAAGCAGAAATATTGACTTTATACACTTTTTTGAAGTATAATCAGTTGTCAGCATTACTATTTGTTTTGAAAATTAAAAAATCAAGGAGAAAATTACAATGCAAAAATCAAACAACCGAATGATAGCACCCGACATTATGAAGATTCTTGCATGCATTTTCGTTGTGGTGATTCATCATAAAGATTACAGATGGGAAACATATAATGCAGAAAACATCGGTATTCACACAATGGTGTTTATTGTGTGTGCTTGCGTAGGTTTTGTAAGCTTTCTGAAAGAAAGGAAAAACGGTATTTCGTTTTGCTTTTCTTTGAATAAATTTGTGCTGCCTATGTTGGTATTCTTCGCTTATTGGCTTTTTAAAAAGTTTCCTGTAACGGTTTTTATTATTCTGAGTTCTTACTTTATGGGTAAATCTTTAATGAAGACGGAAAAACCTGTTAATGATTGGTATAAGGCAAGCAATGTGATTCCCCGTATATTGAAGTTTTACTTACCTTTTATTCCGATTTTTGTGTTGTGTATACTCTATAAGATTTTTGTTCTTGGATATCAATATACACCGTTGGAAGCAGCGGCAAGGTTCATACTTGGAGGCTTCAAACCGGGAAGCTACTATTTACCTATACTTGCTCAGCTTGTGCTGATTTTCCCCGTTATTTACACTCTTGTTGTTAAATTCAGAGTAAAATCTGTTATTGCTTTTGTAATAGGTACTTTTGTTTATGATTATCTTGCAGCCAATCTTGGTATGAGCGATATTGCATACAAATTTATTATTTTTCGATTTGCGGCACACATTGCACTTGGGGCTTATGCTTCTGTTACGGAATTTAAGCTTTCAAAAAAAACCGGGTTTACTATGCTGGGAATCGGATTTATTTATTCCTTCTTGTGTGTTTATACCTCCAAATGGACTCCTTCAATATTTTTTCAGTGGCAGGAGACGAGTTTTGTTACGGCAATTTATCTTTATCCCGTGATTTGCTTTGTTATGAACAGGTATCGTCATTGCTGTTACGGAACCGGAAAGCTATCTTCTGTTATCAGTGCCTTTGCCGGGGCAACATATCACATATTTCTTGTTCAGCTTATGTTTTATACGACATTTGGTTTTTCTTTAAATGAATATATTGCTAATTATTATGTAAATATGCTTGTAAATCTTAGCTTGACAATTATACCTGGAATAATATATGCACACTATTCAATACCGATTGAAAATAAATTAATTTCGAAGTTAAAATACAAACTTCAAAAATAATAGACTGAGGGGATGTAAAATAAAGCGCAGACCGCTTATAGGCTCCATAGCTGAACTTCTATAATATAAAAATTGAAAAAACATTTAAAATATGTAGAAATTCGCAAAATTGCGGATTTCTCATATTTTTTAGCCTATAAGCTCTAAGCGAACCTCACCTCTCGACGTGCCCTCGCACGCCTTCGGGTACCCCTCGCAAGGCAAGCCTTACTCGGTTCGGTTCGCCTATTCTGCATCTTATTTTCCTATCCCCAAGGGGTGTAAATCAATTCTTATGAATTAATTTACACCCCCCTTTTTATAATTGTAAAACATATTTAATTTGCAAATGACAGCTTAATGCTGTATAATAAAAATATAAATATTCATAAAAATTGATTGATTTTATGTGAGGAGGTATGATGTATGAAAAAGTTCACTTTGTTTTTAATGTTAATATGTATTTTAACAAGTGTCACGGTATTTGCAGCAGACAAGCCCGATGGACATATATATTCCACAGATATTCTTACTTTTGTAAACGGAAGTCCGATAAACGGTTATAATATCGGTGGTAAAACTGTAATTATTGCCGAGGATCTTGCCGGCTATGGTTTTGACGTTGAATACGACGATACAATCCGCACTCTTCGGATAAAGTCTTATTTCAACCGAGGCTACGGAGAAAAGCCGGAAGTACAAAGGGGTAAAGTCGGCGAGATTGTTGGTAATATCTACAAAACGGATATTAAGTGTTATTACAATGGTCTACTGATTGTCGGATATAACATTGGCGGCAGAACTGCAATTTGCATTGAGGATATGGGAGATACAACTGTCAGTCCTAACGGTGATTACGGATATTCTCAGTATCTGGGCAAAGCTCATTGGGATGGAGAAAACAGAATAATAAGCTATGAGTCGTATATTGATAATAAGGCTGATATATTGGGGATTTCAAGAGTGTATCACAAATTCAAGGACAATGTAATTTATACTTATTCCGACGATTTCTGTATGCATAGCGAGTTTTCTGCAACGGAAAACGGAGTGGTTGTTGGCACATATACTTACAGCCCCGGTACGGGAATGTCGAAGTATATTCTTAAACCGCTGTATTTCGACAATAAAGGTGAGCTTACAAATATCGGTATATGTGTTGTTAATCCCAATAATTATTCGGAGACTCTTATGCACATAGAAAATCCGCAGGAGGTAAGAGAGCTTATAAAAGGTTATAAAACGCCTCAAAAGACTCACGACGAAGCGGTTGAGTATATATATTCAATTTGTACTGATGAGGAAAAGATTGAAAATGATGAATATACAGTTATAAAGGCAAATCACGAAACAAAAGGCATTATATTTGCTTATATAAATAAAAAAGGCGGTTTCTTAATTGACACTTTTTTTGCGGATTATGGCGATCGTGATATAAAATTCTGGTTTGATGAAGAAAATGTAAACAGTGGACCTAACACAGTTGCCCACAGTGTATATCCTTTTGGTGGACCGCACGGCACTACAACAATGACATATGTAACAGAACTTGATGCTCTGGATTTTGAGTAAGATATAGAATAATTTGAACGGAGGGTAATTATGGATAAGTTTGAAAGCGGTATTGTTACTGCCACGGTTCATTACGCGGTTTCATACTGTGTTGTTGGGGAAACAAAGAAAACAACATTGGATTTTCCCACGGCAAGTCTTGATATAGAAAGGGAAAATATTTGTCTTGAAAAGGATAAATATATTACCCGCCTCAGACTTACAAACATTTCCGGTTCAATGCTCAAGCTTATTAATGCTTATCCGATAATTACCGATGATCTTAAAATAGGAGATACACAGTCATCTGAATGGTCGTTTTTTTGCGGATCAAGGCAACTGAATGATGTGCCCGCCACTTGTACGGCAGGTGTCAGGGATTTTGCCTTTAAGCAGTGTGCGGATCGTCTGGGTGACGAAGGTTTGATGCCCAGAGATTACAGTGTAGGAGATGCGGTTTTGTACGGGGACGGAATAGGTGTAATCAAGGCTATGAAAACCTATGTTTCTCTTGAAGTTATGACAAATGATATTCAGCTTACAGATATCAGCGTATCATTATACTCTAACGGTGAAGTAAAAGCTTTGAGAGCCGGCGGTGAGTTTAATTGCCTTTTAAATGACGGGGATACCGTATACACCGACTGGGTGTGTTTGGGTACCTCTGGAAATTTTACCAGACTGCTTGAAGAATATGCTCTCAACAGAAAGGCTATGAACGGAATAAAAACTCCGCGGGTTCCTGAGGGGATTTATGTTTTGAACCGGAATGATTTGCAGACAGCTTCAGAAAAAATTTCATTTTTAAAAGGTGTCAGGGCACCCTTTGATTACATAGAGATTGGTAAAGGATGGCAAAATTCTGTTGGTGACTGGGAAGATGGAGAGAATGTAAGCATAAGAAATTTTGCATCTCTGATAAATAAATCAGGCTATAAAGCCGGCTTGTGGACTTCTCCGTTTCTTGTGGAGAAAAACTCACAAATATATGAAAGTGAGAAACATTGGGTTTTGCGTCATGCAGACGGTTCTGTGTGCACCTATGAAACGAACGGAACAACCTATGCAATACTTGATGTTTCATCGGAGGATGTGCTTGACTGGCTGTCCATGACTTATTGCAGATTATCTGCCAACGGTGTCTATATGCATCACATAGACCACACCGGAGCATTTGTTGCTCAAAAGGACATTGTTTTGAGTAATCCTGAGCAAACAATGGTATCAGCATACAGGAAAGCGTTCAGGGTGATTTCCGATGCAATCGGAGATGAGGGTAGACTTTTTGTTACAGATGGCTTTATTCCTGCACTTTGCGGAGTGGCAGATGTTGTGCAGGTATGTTCCGAAAAAAATATGTTTGATTCATCCCGGGACGGTAACAGCTTACCAAAGATAATAAATCAGTCAGCTTTCAGGGCACATATGTCGTCATGGTGGAATAATTTTTCCGGTGAAACTATCAGCTTTGACGAAATTACAGATGATTCTGATATGAAATATCGTCTGGTATCATCGTATATATCCGGCTCCGGAGTTGTGACATCAGACATTGATAAAAACGACGAGCTTAAAATATTGAAGACCATTTATCCTCCGGTTAAGACGGTTACATATCCCAGAGATGCTTTTGGTGAAGAGACATATATAAGTGTTGTGGACGTTGAAGTTAACGATTCATATCATACACTTTGTTTTTTTAATCATTCTTTTACTCATAAGCCTCTATCATTCAGGCTTGATTCAAAAACTTGCGGAGGATATGTTGATCACGCTTCCAAGTATAATATTTCATCATATTTTGGAAGAACAAGAGTTTACGACTGTAAGTATGATGAATTAATAAACCTTGGCAATATTCCGCCGAATTCGTGTGAAATAGTGAAAATTGCCAAATCCGATAAGCCGCAGGTTACGCTAAGCAATATGCATTTTTCAATGGGTGGAGAACTGAATGTTTTCATGACAGAGGATAGTGTTCGTGTTGTTGGTGAAAACCCATTTAACTGCAAGGGAAACTATGTGGTGGCTCTTCCTGAGGAATATATGTGTAACGATGGCAGAAGAGAGTTTTCGTTCACTGTTAACGGTGCCGGTGCGTTTACATATGAGAAACCTGTCAGAAGGAAAAATGATATCGTCTGAAAAGAGGTGCGGATATGTCAGTGGAAATAATATGCGGAAGAAGCAAAAGCGGAAAAAGTAAATATATATATGACAAAATAGTTGCTCTCTCTAAACAAGGAGAAGAGGTTATTCTTATAGTTCCCGAGCAGTTTAGTCATATTGCTGAAAAGAAGCTTCTTTTGTCTGTTGATGCCATTGTTGATAACAAGCTTGAGGTTTTCTCTTTTGCACATCTTGCCGCATCTGCACGCAAACTTCTTGGACTTGCGGAAGCCTCCTACATAACGCCTGTTTCGAAAGCCCTTGTTGCAAGAAAAGTCATAGAGGAAGCAAACCTTTCGTTTTACGGAAAAGCTGCAGCTAAGCAGGGTTTTGCATCCCTTGCCGTTTCAACTATCGAAGAGATGAAAAAGTATATGATATATCCCGATGACCTGAACAATATTGCTATGTCTACGGATAATGAAATACTTCGTATGAAGCTTTCTGATATACAAAATCTGTACTGTTTGTACGACGAAAAGATGAGCGAAATATATGCAGATTGCAGAGATAATCTTGAGATATTGGCACAGCTTCTTCGTGAAAGCGGTGTTTTCAGAAACAAATACATTTTTTTTGATGAATTTGATAGCTTTGTACCTCAGGAAATAGATGTTATTGCATCGCTCGCTTCGTCTTGTAAGGGTGTAGGTATATCGCTTTGTATTGACAGAAACGAAAAAAATTCAACTCTTTTTATGCCTGCAAACGACACTTTGAAAAAGCTTGTAAAAAATATAAAAGAAAAATTTGTATACACTTTTACAGACAAAGGTTCATTTTCCTCAAATGAGCTTTCTCATCTTGAAAAGAACCTTTTCGGGTTTCCGTCACATGCTTATGACGGAAAGTGCGAGGATATAAGGATTTATTCAATGAACACCCCGCTATCGGAAGCGGAGATGTGTGCGGCAAACATTCGTGAACTTACCCGTCATGGCTATTCATATCGTGACATAGGTGTTATCTGTTCGGATATAGAAGCGTACAGAAACCATATAGAAAGAGTATTTGACAGGTCCGGAATAGAGTACTTTACAGATGCAAAAAACGACATTATAAATCACCATCTTATCAGATTTGTGCTGGGAATATTGGAAATATATCTGGAAGAATACAGCTATGAGTCTGTTTTTGGATTTCTCAAAGCATCCTTTGTCGATGCAGGTTATGGTGAAATTTCATTTCTGGAAAGTTTTATCAAAAAAACCAGAATTCGCCGCAAGGGATGGCTGGAAGATGACCGTTGGAATTCTATTCTGGAAGCTAATTATCCCGGAAATGACTCACTTAAAGAGTCACTTTCCGAAATAAGAAGAAAGTATATTCTTCCTCTTGCGGCAATGCACGAAGAAATCAAAGGAAGAAACACAGTAAAGTCCAACGCACTTGTATTATATAGGTATATTGAAAGCATCGGTATGCCCGAAACAATAAGAGCGTATATAAATAAATTTACCGAATCCGGAGAAACCCGTTTGGCAAAGGAATATGAAAAGTTATGGGAAATAATTGTTGACACACTTGATGAACTTGTTATTGTAAGCGGTAAGGACAAGGTTAGCCCTGCTATTTTCTATGAGCTTCTGGTTACTGCTTTTTCACAGCATAAAGTGGGTTTTATTCCCCTTGCGATAGATCGAGTTACTGTTGGAAATACAGAAAGGACACGTCTTGACGGAATTAAAGTTCTTTTTGTTCTTGGTGCCAACGAAACCGTCTTTCCCGTTGCACCAAAAATCGACGGTATTCTCGGGGACGCTGATAAGGAGTCAATGCTTGTGTGCGGTAAGGAGTTTTCCACTACATCATCTGCAGCGGCATATTATTCGCAGTACTGTTCATATAAGGTACTCACTATGCCGTCGGAAAAACTAATCATTTCTTATTGCAGATTGGGTAATGATTTTAAAACTCAGCGTAAATCATATATTGTTGACCGTGTTGCAAAAATGTTTTCCATAAAGGAACATACAGAAGAGAATGATTTTGCAACATTTAAGTTGCATAGTCCTAATGTTGCCGGGGAATTTTTGTGTGAGACTCTTGCAAAGGGCACTGCAAACAATGAATCGGATGGGATATGGAAAGCGGTATATGACTATTTCCTCGAGAATACGGATTTTATAAGCATCGCAGAAAATTATCGGGATTGCGATAATATTTTCCGCTCTGTCAGTGAAAACAATCTTAAAGAGCTTGTTCCTATGCTATCACACACTTCTGTATCCAAGGTTGAGAGGTATATGGCGTGCAAATATGCATATTTTATTGATTATGTTTTGCATCTTCAGACACCAAAGGACGAAGCTGTGGATGCTCTGGATATAGGTAACATTTCTCATAAGGCTCTTGAGATTATATCCCGTGAGTTTGCTTCTGACAGGGAAAAATTGATTTCTGCAGATGAAGATGCAGTACTAAACAGGATTTGTGAAGTGATAGACAGAGAATATGCTAAGCTTAATTCTATGGCAGAAGAGGTCTCCGCAAGGGACGAATATACAATAAAAAGACTTGTTAATTCCGTTTACCTATGCTACAAAATTGTAAGAAAGCAGATACTTAATTCACGTTTTGAACCCTTGGGTTATGAAATCGAATTCAGCGAAAACAGTCCTATGGGTCCAATTGAGCTAAAGACCGGTGATGGCAGGGATGTTATCCTGACGGGAAAAATCGACAGGGCGGATGTTTATCGCACCGAAGATGCCGCATATGTTCGTGTTATTGACTATAAGACGGGTTCTAAGGAATTTAAACTGGATGAAGTCTTTTATGGTTTAAACGTACAGCTTATGGTGTATCTTAATAAACTTGTGTCAGTTGACGGAAAAAATGATTACGGCGGTGCGCTGTATTTTCCTGTGTCTGATCTTGTAAGCGAAGTCGATGTCAGATTGGAAGAAGATGAAGCATATGACAAACTGGAAGAAAAGCTTAAACTGAAAGGGCTTATTCCCTGGGATGAAAAACTTCTCGGCGGTTATGATGAAAAGCTGGCATCTTCTCTTTCACGTTCACAAAAAGCAAAGAGGGTTTCGCTGGAGGGATTTGAAACAATAGATAAATACCTGAGAAAAAAGCTAGGTGATATCTGCGGTGATATATTAAATGGTGATTTTGAAATATCACCATATCTGAAAAATGGTTTTTCTCCTTGTAAATACTGTAAGTATGGTTCTATATGCCGTTTTGATTCGGAGGATATAAATTCAAAATGCCGTATGTATAAATCCATAACAAATTACGACGAAATTATAGGTGAAATGGAGGCGGTTACCAATGTGGACAAATAATCAGCAGATGGCAATAGACGCATCTGTTGCCAATAATCTTGTTTCTGCGGCTGCCGGCTCCGGAAAGACGGCAGTTATGGTTGAGCGTATATCACAGAGGGTTTTAGCAGGACTTGTTGATATAGACAGACTTCTGGTTGTAACGTTTACCAATGCGGCGGCTTCGGAACTAAAGAGCCGACTGGTTGGAAAAATTATGGACTCGCTGGAAAAATCAGATAATCCTGATCGCTTGAATAAACAGCTTATGCTTGTTAACACTGCATCCATATGTACTATTGACAGCTTTTGCCTTAATATACTTCGCAGTAATTTTTACAGGCTTGATTTGGATCCGTCATTCAAAATTGCTGACACAGCAGAACTTGAACTTATAAAAAGCGATGTCTTGAATAAAATATTTGAAGAGTATTATGAGGCGGATGATAAAGAATTTATTAATCTTGTAAATTGCTATACAACAAGAAAGGATACAGACCTTTTTGAACTCATACTAAAATTGTATGCTTTTACAAACCCGCTTCCCGGCGGTGTGGATTTGCTCGGGGATTATATAAAGGATTACAGCGATAATTCTGTGTGGGAAAAGTATTTTACAGAAAAGGTTTGCACCGAATCGCAAAAAGCCATATCGTACTATGATGATGCACTCAAATATTGTCCGTTAGAAGCTGATTATGATAAGTTGAGAACATTTCTTGAAGAAGAGAGAAGCGTTCTTGAAATGTACAAAAACGTAAAAAGCTGGGATGATGCCGTATCCTGTACATTAATTCCAAAAGTCGGTAATTTTCCTGTTTCAAAAAAGTTTGATTATGATATAAAAGAAAAAATAAAGGGGTATAGAGATCTCGGGAAAAAAATAAAAACCGAAATTGATAAAATCTTTAAAGGGACATATGCGCAGATGGTATTTGATTTAGCAGTTTCCCAAAAATCACTGGAAAAATTGTTTGAAATAACAACAAAATTTTCGGAAGCCTTTACTGCGCGAAAGTCGGAAGCCGGAATGGTGGATTTTACGGACGTAGAGCAGTATGCGTTAAAACTTCTTTCCGATGAGGACGGAAAACCCTCCAAGCTTGCACATCAGCTTATGGATAGGTATGACGAAATATATGTTGATGAATATCAGGATTGCAATGCTCTTCAAGAGAAAATTTTCACCCTCATATCCGGAATACATAAGGATATACCAAATATGTTTATGGTAGGGGATATGAAACAAAGTATATATGGATTCAGGGGTTCGGAGCCGGGACTTTTTAAAGAAAAAGCAGATACATATATGCCATACTGTGAAGGTGGTAAATATAACCGCATACTTCTCAATAAAAATTTCAGAAGCAGAAAGAGTATAATTGATGGAGTTAATTCTGTATTTTCGCAGATAATGAGTGAGAAATGCGGTCAACTTAACTATGATGAGGATGAATTTTTGTATTACAACGAAGATTCATACGAGGATGTTAATTCGGATACCGATAAAATTGACATTGTTCTGTTTGAAACAAAATCGGATTTACATAGCACTGCGGAGGACGAAGATTCACCTGTTGCGGAAATTCAGAAAACCGAAGCAGAGGCCATTTACACCGCTAACCGCATAAAAGAAATTGTAAACGGAAGCGAACTGTATATGGTTTTTGACAAGAAAACAAGCAGTTATCGCAGAGCTCGATATGCGGATATTGTTGTACTTTTACGCTCACAGGGAGAAAAAGCAGAAACTTTCAACAGGATTTTTGAGCTTGCAAATATTCCCGTTTACTACGAAGGCGGTGAATCCTATTACAATACACCGGAAATTGCATTTCTTCTTGCCTTCCTTCGTATAATTGACAATCCGCTTGATGACATTGCACTTCTTACAGTTATGAGGCACCCTGTTTTTTCGTTTAATGAGGATGACTTTGTCAGTATAAGACTTTGTAAACCAAAGGGATTCTTTTATAGTTCCGTGAGAGCGTATGTGGGCGAACACGACGATGAACTTTCACAAAAATTGAGGAATTTCCTTGGCAAAATAACCGAATTCTATGAAAAATCCAAATATCTCACCACGGACAAGCTTATCTGGGATGTTGTATGCTCTTGTGACTATATGTCTTATCTTTCATTCCTTTCAAACAGTGATCTGCGTAAAGCAAATGTTAAATCTTTTATTTACAGAGCTTATGAATTTGAAAAAACATCCTATAAAGGAATTTTTGATTTTATAAGATATATTGATTCCGTAAAGAAAAGCGGTAACGATAAAGAAAGCGCAAAGACCTTGAGTGAGGATGAAAATGTTGTTCGCATAATGTCTATCCACAAGAGCAAAGGATTGGAGTTTCCTGTTGTTTTTCTGTGTGATGCCGCAAAGAAGTTTAATGAAAGCGATATATCCGCAAGCAAGGTAATTATGGATTCCAACTATGGGTTCGGACTTAACTTTTATGATTATGCCAACAGGTACAGTTATCCGCTTCCGCGAAAGATAATGCTCAAAGAACTTCTTAGGCGAAAAATGCTGTCTGAGGAAATGAGAATTTTTTATGTTGCACTTACCAGAGCAAGAGAAAAGCTTTATGTGGTAGGTTCAATTCCGGGTGCAACGTCTCATATATCCAAGCTTTCTGAGGCAATTAAAAATGATGCTTATAAGCTTGATGGGGACACTTCGGCTGTTGCCGGTTCGTATATGGATTGGATGCTGATCTCAGTGCTGAGGAATGAAAATGTATCCTTGTTTGATCACTCCTTTGGTTATAGAGAGAGCTTTAACAATTGTGATGTTTTCCGTTTTACATTAATGCACAAAAATGACGCAGTGCTGGATATCGGCGAAAAAGCGAATGATACACTGTCTCTCGATATCAAAAGCACTGTCGAAGAAAAGGAATTGGTAAATTCGCTTCTCGGCTACACGTATCCGATGATGGAATTATCTGAGATCCCCTCTAATATGTCGGTTACTGAACTTAAACGCAGAGAGCTGTCAGAGGATGTTGCACAATTCTATCATCGCGACACTCTTCCGATACCGTCATTTGCGTCGGGACAAGTGTCTCTTACTGCTGCAGCTATAGGTACCTGCACTCATCTTGTTATGGAAAAACTCGATATAAGCTGTGCTGACGACGAAAAGGCAGTTAAAATACAGATAGAAAAACTGAAGTCAGATGGATTTTTGACCGAAGAAGAAGCAAAAAGTGTTAACCCGTCAAAAATTTCACGCATTTTTACAACCGATGCGGGAAGACTTATGAGACAGTATGCAGACAGTGTCGTAAGGGAATTCAGTTTCAAATACCTTATGCCTGTAAAGGAAATATTCCGCGACTATACCGGCAACGAAAATATGGTTATCCAAGGAACTGTAGACGCGTATTTTGAGCTTCCTGACGGCGGTATAGTAATTGTTGATTATAAAACAGATAAAATTCGTAACGGCACAGAGGATATTATAAAAAAATATTCCCCACAGCTAAAGTACTACAAAATCGCTCTGGAAAAAGCCTTGGACAAAAAAGTGAAAAACACATATCTGTTCTTACTTGACACCGGAGAAGCAGTTGAATGTATATAAAAAATGCTTTAGACTCTGATAATGAGTCTAAAGCATTTTTTATATCTCCGTTGGAAATTCTTCAATAAAATCCGATGCAAGATTTTTTATTTCTTCGTGATCGTGCCTGCTGTACTTATCATACATACCAATCACCTTAAAACCGCCCGACAGGGCACCCTTTACGGCAACGAGAATATCTTCGTAAACAAGGCACTCGGAGATTGCAACGTTCATAAGCTCAGCACATTTGATGTATATGTCAGGATGTTCTTTACCTTGCCCGATATCATCAACAGTAATTACATAATCTATAAAACTGCGGATGCCGTTGCTTTCCAGAAAAGCTTCTATAAGCGAAATATCAGTTGCGGAAGCTATTGATATTTTGCATCCTTTTTCTCTCAGTGCACAAAGATACTCTTTTGCTCCTTTTTTCAGCGAAGCTGTTTTGTAGGATTCAAGTGCCATCTTTGTCCATTCGGCAATAAGCTCCTCCGGTGTGTCGGCAAGGTTAAACCGGTCTATAGTGTATAGTGCCGTTTTGTAAAGTCGGAGGCCAAGCGG
>JAZPXS010000094.1:0-6818 GCA_045543775.1 Clostridia bacterium | reverse complement strand
GCATATTTCGTTCCTCCGCTATGGTTTCTAGTCAATTCCATTATAACGGATTTTGAACAAATATGCTCTCTTTTTTTAATTATCTTTTTAAAATTTTCTTGAGCTCTATTTGTTGGACACCCCAACATTTATTATAGAGCCTAAAAAACTTCGCAGTTAAATCCGCTTTTAGCTTTTGTGGACTATAACTGTGTTTTTTAAATTGTTATTTTGGATTAACGTTTATTAGATTCTATTTGTCATGCCATAGTAGAAAGTTTGGAAAGGTCTATTTCCGTTCTCATCTTTTCTCCGTTTACAAGTCTTTCCACTTCTTCACACACATGAAGAGCAATTCTCTTCTTACCGTTGGTGCAGGTACCTGCAATGTGGGGAGTGATTACCACATTGGGAAGTGTAAGAAGTTCGCTGTCGGCTGCAGGAGGCTCGGGATTTGTAACATCAAGGCAGGCAAAAATTCTTTTTGTCTTTAATGCCTCGATTAAATCCGCCTCATTTATGACTGAGCCTCGGGAGGTGTTTATAAGCACCGCACCGTCTTTTAAAAGGCTCAGGTTGTCCTTATTTAACATGTTGTCCGTAGCGGGAATTGAAGGTGCATGAACGGAAACAACATCGCTAAGGCTCATAAGCTCATCAAGTTCAACCTTCTTTGCGCCAATTTCCTCTATTTCCTCTTTTGTGAGGATTGGGTCATACATAAGGATATCACATGGAAATTCTTGAGAAGCTTAACCATATGCCTTCCTACGGAGCCACCGCTTATAACACCGACGGTAATTTCGTAGAAATCTTTAACGCTTGCTCCACACTCCCACCATTTACCGGCTCTTACATCATCGCCAAGCCAGTAGAAGCCTTTAACTGCGGATATTGCAAATGCAAGTGCAGATTCTGCAACACCCTCGCCGATGGCAACAGCAGAGCCGGTCATTCTAATGTTTTTGGATACGAGTTCATCTGTTACAACAGGCTTTACAGAGCCTGCACCGTGGATTACCGCTTTAAGATTGGGGCAAGCATCAAGTATACCCTTATCTATTTTAGGAGACTCCCACGATGTTATTATAATTTCGCTGTCTTTAACAAATTCTTTTACATATTCCCCGTCTGAAAAATCGACTCTGTCATATATGCAAAGCTCACCGAACTTTCTTAATCTTTCATAGTAATTTTCAGCAAAAACTGTGTTTCTTTTGTCCTCATTAACAAGAAGCGATATCTTTCCCGTTTTGTTCATCCCTTCAAATATATTTTTGTGTTTGTATTGCTGGATTCGTATGCTGCAAGTATAAATTCTACCGCTCTGCAGCCCTCGTCCAAGTTTACAAGAGGCTCCCTGTCTTCTTTTATCGCCTCTATAAAATCTTCTATCTGCATCTTGTGGTTTGTTATATCGAAGCCATCGGGAGTGCGAAATGAAGCCATATCGCTTTTTTGTATATCTTTTGCATCAAGCGTTTTGCCATCTATATCCCAACGGATAATGGTATCCTCCTGAAGAGCCACACTTCCTCTTGTACCGCATATTTCTATAACACGCGGATATCCCGGCTCTATGCTTGTAGCGCCCTGAACTGTGCCTATTGCACCGTTTTTGTACTCAGCGACGATACAGGCTGTGTCCTCTGCCTCAATGTCCCTTACAAGAGTCTTGCATACGGCAGATACCGACACTGCCTCTCCTGCAAGATACAGCATCAAATCTATGCCGTGTATACCCTGATTCATAAGAGCACCGCCGCCGTCCATGGCATATGTACCTCTCCAACCGGACGAAGCATAGTATTCGTTTGAACGGTAGTATTTCATCTCGGCATTTACCATAAGGATTTGTCCCAAGGTACCATCTTCAATGGCATTTTTTATTTTCGTTACAGCCTCGGTAAACCTTAGCTGAGATATAACTGCAAGTTTTACCTGGCTTTGTGATATGGCAGTCTTAAGTGAAGCCATTTGCGCCCGCGTAATTGCCACCGGTTTTTCCACCACAACATTTTTTCCGGCTTTTATTGCTTCCAGTGCAAGTGATGCGTGAAGTCCGCTTGGAGTGCATATGCAAACTGCATCTATTTCCTCGCAGGAAAGCATATCTTCATAGGTTTCAAACGCTCTGCAGGAGTATTCCTTGGAAAAACTGTCTGCGTTTTCCCTGTTTGGATCGTACACACCCAAAAAGCAGGCATCATCGATTGACTCTATGGCTTTTGCATGAATCTTGGATATAGCTCCGCAGCCGACTATGCCAAATCTTATTATATCGCTCATATGATATCTCCTTTTGCTATTTTTTCGTAATAATCCGAACTTTTAAAAATCCCTCCGCTGACCTTATACAGATAGCCATCAAGAGTGAAGATTCCGTTTTCGGGTTCAATTAAATCGGTTTTTCCATACAGCGGGTGATATGTAAGCATGCTTTCCCAATTGGTATAGTTCTGAGCACCGTTTGACTCCATCATGCCTATCTTCATACCGGGGAATGTCGCTATCCTTGAAGCAACAAACTTATTGAATTCTCTTGTAACGGGATTTACCGTAAGATCGGCGCAAAAACATGGTATGCCGTTTTCGTGCGCAACAGAAAGCATCTGCAAAGTAACGGAAAATGTCTTTGCAATGGGCTTCAGGGCGATAGCGCCGTAACCTAATGCTATTCTTTCTTTAACGTCTGCTACAGAGTGTGCAGATTCATCTGCAGCCACTCTGACAGGCAAAGACGAAACATCTATCTTGTTGTCTTCATCAAAGGGCTCTTCGAGTATAAGAATTCTTTCCAGAGCACCGATTGAATCTATGTGGTCAAGAAGTTCTATAAGTCTATCTACTGTATCATATCTTCCGTTTGCATCAAGGTAATACATGATATTACCGCTTTTTGTATGAGGAGTATGTATATCCTTTAATGCGGTGTGTATTTCGCTCATTCTCTCTTTATCCCACTCGAGCATCTTTTTCATAGAGCCGTCTTTATCGGGGTCGGAGCCTATCTTTATCTTAAGGCATGCACAGCCGGCTTTAGCAATTCTGACAACATCTTCTACACTTACTCCATAGGTAATAAGCGGTATATTGCAAAGCTTTTCTTGCTTATAAGAAAGCGCCTTTGTATAGTCATCATCTATTATGGACAGTAAGTCTTCCGTGCCTTTTTCTCTGCCGTAGAGTTGCCACAAGGCATTGTCCACGCACACAAGAGCGTTTAATGCAAAGGTTTTCTTGAGGTTGGGATTTTGAGTAATGAGTTTACCGTATTCAAAAACCTTGTCTTCTATGTAATTTATTGCCTCTACGGGGTTTACAAACTCCTTGCCTTCAAGAAGCTTAAGCCCATATTCTGCAAGAAGGAGCATACGGGCATTTCCTCCGCATACCGAGGAGGACTTAAATACAGCTGCATCTGCCCAAAGTACACTCTGTATGCTTACACCCACTCCGTATGCCTTATCGGACTCTACCTTCGCTATCACTTGCCAAAGCTCACTACTGGAGCTACCCTTAAATCCAAAGGGGGCCATAAGAGGCTCAGATACAAAACTTAAATTTGTACGTACAATTTTCATAATTATTCTCCGGTATAAACCGCTCTGTTTGCGGTCCTTTCGTAATATTCTTCAAATGCATTTCCGTCAAAGCCGTCATCTTCGCAAAGGTCGGATATAGTTACCTTCTTACCATTAAGTTCATCTCTGGACTTTTTACCGCAAATCATGATTTCGCAGGCATTGAGTATTGTTTCTATATCCGAAAGTCTGCTCTTTCCTGTTGTAAGTTCATCACAAAGCTCCTTTAAGAAATTGTTGTATGAATTTTCTGCCGGGTCAAAGGTAAATGCACCCTTGGTGGTAACTACTGTTATTGTGAATGGCATCCATCCGCAAAGCTGTGTGGAATAAACCGCATGGATTCCATTTTCAAACTCAAGGGCAAAGTTTTCACACTTTGCACCGTCTTTGGTATAGCCGGATCCAATGTAGGTATTGGATACAGCTCTGCTTTGTGCAAGGGCGGATATTGCTTCAACTATATGTATGGAATAGTCAAATTCATTTGTGCCCGACACGCCGTATATGCTGAGAATTTCGCCTCTCTCTTCTATGGGCTTTGCAAGGAATTCTCTTATAGTGTCACCGTGGACAACCGCAGATGCACCAAGGATTTTGGCACCGTTTTTTACATATTCACGCACTTTAGCAACATCTTTAACAGTTCCAACAAGAGGCTTGTCTATAAATACGGGTTTTCCGCTGTCTATGAAAGGCTTGGCAAGAGGAAGGTGCTTCTCCCAGTTGCAGGAATGTACAAAGCCAACATCTGCCTTGTCTGCCATTTCCTCTACACTTTGACAGATTTCTTCAAGATTGAACTTTTCTTTGAACCAATTAAGCTCTTCGTCTGTACGGAAGCTCTCCTTTACAACATGTGTGTATCTCATATTAAGATTATCGTTTATGGCACCCGAAGCAAAAACCTTAGGATGAGATACGTCTATACTTACACAACCTATTTTAATCATAGAAATCCGTCCTCTCCTGTTTTTAAAACATTATAACACCGACCAAAACCCATGTCTTTACATTATTTCAAGAATTTTTAAACAAAATCAAGAACTTTGCAGGGCTTACTTGAACTATACATCTTCGTTTGATATAATTCATAAAAAATGCTTAGGAGCGATTTGCATGAAAAACTGGATATGTACAAAAGAGTTTCTTCCGCTTTCGCCGCTTAATCAGATGCTTGTAGGTGTGGCGAGAGATGACTATCCGAAATCCGAAATACAAAACCATCATTCACTCTTTAGAAAAACTTTCGAATTAGAAAAGAGTTCCGATACTAAATACACAATCCATATAACCGCAGATGACTGCTACAAACTGTATATAAACGGCACCTTTATAGGCAGAGGTCCTGCAGGTGCATACCACGATGTGTATAACTACAATGTTTTTGACATTACAGACCTTCTCACAGACGGCAAAAATGCAATCGGTGTTCACTGCTTCTATCACGGTCTTGTAAACAGCGCCCACACAAGCGGAGACCACCGGCAGGGCGTATGGGCAGAAGTTTATGCAGACGATAAACTTCTTTTTGTCACGGACGAAAGCTGGAAGTACACCATTGACGAAAGCTACGAGGCCAAAGGAAAACCGTGGGGCTACAACACACAGTTTCCCGAATATATAGACAGAAGAAAGCACCCAAAAGGCTGGGAAAGTATAGACTACGATGACTCCAAGTGGGAAAATGCGGTAGTGAAAAAAGATGATGACCACATAATATCCGAGCAGCTAACTCCAACCGTTGTAAGCTACGAGGTTCATCCCGAGAGTATACATACATTCCAAAAAGGCAGATATCTTCTTGACTTCGGTAAAGAAATCGTTGGAAATCCATGCCTTAAGGTAAACGGCAAGGCAGGAGATACCGTGAGGATAATGTGTGCAGAAGAGCTTACCGATGACGGACATGCAAGATACAATATGCGTTGTTATGTGGTTTTTGATGAAACATGGACACTTCGTGACGGTGAGGATATAATAGAGAATTTCGATTATATGGGATTCAGGTATATGGAGGTAGAAACCGACTGTGACTACATCTGCCCCGAAATGTTCTGTGTGGTGGCACGACACTACCCTGCAGATAAGATACGTCATTTTCATTCGGAGAATGAGCTTTTAAGCAAAATCTGGGATATATGCGAAAATGCCGTTATCATAAGCACCCAGGAGGGCTACTACGACTGCCCCACAAGAGAAAAGGCACAGTACCTCGGCGACCTTATAATAACCGCCATGTCCCACTATTACCTAACAGGTGATACAAGACCTTTTAAAAAGGCTCTTACCGACTTTGCAAACACCGGTAAAGTTTGTGACTGGCTTATGTGCGTTGCACCGAGCAGTCACAAGCACGACATAGCGGACTACTCACTTTTGTTCCCGCTTGCTCTCTATAATTACTGGTGTATAAGTGCAGACAGGGCATTTGTATGCGATATGCTCCCCGTAGGTGAAAAGATGCTCGCACACTTTGCATCATTTGCAAGAGAGGACGGACTTCTTGACGAAGTTAATACCTGTTGGAACATGGTGGATTGGCCGGAATCCTCACTTGACGGCTATGACTTTAAGTTAGGACACCCCGTTGGCAAAGGCGTTCACAATGTAATAAATGCCTACTACTACGGAGCCATGAAAACCATGAATATACTCTACGACCTTACGGGAGAGAGCAAGCATTATGATACCGATAGCTTTGAAAAGGCGTATCGGGATGCCTTTTTTGACAGCGATAAGAAGCTATTTACAGATTCCGAGACATCAGACCATACTGCACTTCACTCCAATGTGCTTCCGTACTTTTTCAGTATGACAACCAAGGAAGAAAACGAAGCTATAGAAAAACTCATTATGGAAAAAGGGCTTGCGGGCGGAGTTTACTTCTCGTACTTTATATTAAAATCTCTTGCAGAGCACGGCAAAAAGGATGAAGTAATGGCACTTATGCTAAATAAGAGCGAACGCTCATGGTACAATATGATTAAAGAAGGTGCCACAGCCTGCATCGAGGCATGGGGCAAGGACCAAAAGTGGAATACAAGCTGGTGCCATCCGTGGGCAAGTACGCCGATAATAATACTATGCGAATATTTTGGATTTTGATATAACGGCTCTATAATAAATGTTGGGGTGTCCAACAAATAGAGCTCAAGAAAATTTTAAAAAGATAATTAAAAAAAGAGAGCATATTTGTTCAAAATCCGTTATAATGGAATTGACTAGAAACCATAGCGGAGGAACGAAATATGC
>JAZPXS010000093.1:0-3870 GCA_045543775.1 Clostridia bacterium | reverse complement strand
CATTTACAAAAGGATATGCGTAGCCGTTGGTTATAACTCTTTTTGTTGGGTTATCGGTATAAGATATAACAAGAGTCTGCCCGGGATAAATATTCTCATTTCCTCTTAAATAATAATTATTTCTAAAAACTTCTCTTACCGATATAGAATATTTATCTGCTATTGTTTGCAAGGTTTCTCCAAAATCTACTGTATGTATAGTTGACGGAAATAAAACAACAAGTTCTTCTCCTACCACCAATGGACCATCAATACCGTTATTTAATGAAAGCAGACTTTCACTTACACCATAGTTGTTTGCAATACTGTATATAGTTTCTCCTGCCCTAACTGTATGAATAATCAAAACATCACCCCGTATAATTTTATGCTAAATAATGAAATAGTATAATAATTTTCAAAATCCCCTTGATTTTTTTCTCGAATTAGTGTATTATATTTTGGTAACTTAAATATATGGAGATGTATCGAAGTGCTCATAACGAGCACGATTGGAAATCGTGTTGCCGTGATGAGCGGCACGTGGGTTCAAATCCCACCATCTCCGCCAAAAAAGAACTGCATCAACTGATGCAGTTCTTTTTATGAAAGGGCTTTGAACACTTTTTCAGTTCTGCATATGAAAACTTTTACTTCTTACTATATTAAAGGTTATAAGATTACTTTGGTTTAAGTTTTCCTTATACATATCAACCGCATTTATACTGCTATTATTGTAGGTTGTATAATAATAGATACATTTATCCGTATTACAGCAGGAAGTATAATGTGTAATCTCGCTTCCCTTTTCAGAAAAGGAACAACCTCTTATCTGATATACAGAATAAAGTATATGAAAGAACTGATTTACCGTTTCTGTTTCATTATCTCCGCACACAGAGTTGTGTTTCACAAAGCACGCCTTCACAAATCTTGACATAGAAGAAAAATCTCCCGGAAGTCCTATCGCTCCCATCCCTCTGCTGTATGCATTTAAGCCAAGGGAATTAGCAAAAGAGTTAACAGGTTCTTTCGCCGATAAAGAAAGGTAATTGTTCAAATTAAACATCTGCTTTCCAAAATCAGGGCTGTTTGTAAGTACTTCTGCATTATTTTCGTAAACAGCAAGTCCTTTTGCTGTCTGTTCAACCGTAAGTGCACCTGTTTTATCTGCTATAATCCAATGAAGAGGTGTTGTTTCAAGTTCAGTGTTAAAAGATTCCTTTGTAATATTTATATTTTTAAGCTCTTCTCTCGCAGACGAAAGGCTGTCGCATCTTGCCAAAATCCACGGAATAAATTCAAAAGAGGCAACATTAACCTTGTCTCCTTGTTTTGCCATATACTCTGCAAAATGAGGAAAACTTAAACCTGCCATACTTAATCCTTTTTCGTTTGTAGCATCAAAATAAAGAGGATAGTTATCCACAACCGCCGCCATTCCTATAATTGCATAATGACTTTCGCACTTCTCATAATTTCTAAAGTTGAATTCATAATTTCTTGGAGTTATTGTTATTTTCTCTCCAAAAGAATGTTCGTAATCCAGATTTCTGCCAAAATAATTGAATTTTTTCCTGAAATTTATTGCTGTGCACATAAAATAATCCTCATTTCTTTTTCACTATTTTATGCCACTTGTCCAGAATTAATTCATTGTTATACAATGTGTAATAACAACATTCATTTTCTCATATATCTTTTATAAGAGGTGATGTTGTGAAAGATTACATTTCAGAGAGAGTCGTGTCTCTTGCACACTTTAATATCGATAACAAAGCCACGGTAAGATGTGCCGCAAAAAAGTTTGGCATTTCAAAATCCACCGTACACAAAGATGTTGCTGACAGGCTTTACTACATAAACAAAGGTCTTTTTGAACAGGTTAAACCGATTTTGGCAGAAAATAAGGCATGCCGTCATTTAAGAGGCGGCATGGCAACAAAAGAAAAATATTTAAAAGCAAGGTCTGCAGGCAAGCTGGACCTCACCACCGTCTACGGCGGAGACTCTCCTCAAGGAGACGTCTGTCAGGAATAAACTATGTGAATTATAAAATCTTCATATTTATGTTTTGCTTTATTTATTTTGGCAATGGTATCTGTCTGTTTGATTGCAGATATACCTTTGCCCTCTTTTTTTATGATTGCTTCTTTTAAGGTCCATATTTCCCAGAGTTTTTCTGCATCTTTATTTATATACTCATATTCTTCAGGTGTTGTTATTCTTCTTGCAAGTTTATCGTTATAGGGTTTTATTCTTTCTATATCTATACCGACAGGACCATCCGAAACTGCACAAACCACAAAGTTTTCCGTATGACTTATGCTGAAATAAGCACCGTCTGCATATGGTTTTCCATTTTCTGCAATTTCTATACAAATATCCTCAGAAATCATTTGCTTTACAAGCATTTCACCTGCTACCGTTCTTTTCCTGGCTATTTGGTCTTTAAGGCTTAAGACCTTTTCTTTTCTCGACTTGCTCATCATAGAAAAATATTTATCATAAAGCTCGTCTGTAAGATTATTTATATCAAATAATTTCCACAAATTTATCACCAATATTAAAATAACACACTTATTCATTTGCGTCAATATTCGAGTTGCAATTTGGCTGTGTATGTGTTAAAATACCTAAAAAGGAGGCGGTATTGTGATTATACTCAAAATTTTCGGCATTCTTCTTGCCGTTATTTTAGTTCTGCTTCTTTTTGTTCTTCTCTGTCCTGTTAATATAAGACTATGGTCAGATCAAGAAAAAAAAATTAAGTTTGCTGTTAAGTTTCTGTTTTTAAATATAAACAACCAAAAAGAAAAAACACCAAAAGAAAAATCTCCGAGCGGCGAAAATAAAGACAATATATTTAAGGTTTATTTAAAAAAATACGGTTTTACAGAAACCGTTTCTAAAATATTTGAAATACTTGGGGACGCATTAAGAGAGCTGTCTTACATTCTCCGCAAAGCGAAATTCAAGAAGATATATCTTACAATCATCTGTGCCACAGATGATGCAAGTAAGACCGCCCTTTCATACGGCAGAATATGCTCTGTTGTATACCCTGTTACGGCATACATTGACAATGAATTTAATGTTGCCAAAAATGCTTTCGACATTAACATCGGCTGTGATTTCAATACAAACAAATATGATTATTCATTTGATTTGGAAATCTCTCTTATGAGTTTTTCTGCTGTTGTTTCAGCAATCAAGCTTTTCAGAAAATACAGAAAATTATTTTAACATATAATTGTGCATTAAAGGTCCTCTGCCATTTCCCAAATCAAGCATTTGTGCAATTGCACCAGTCAGATATTTTTTTGCATTTGATACTGCATCCTTAAGGCTTTGTCCTGCAGCTAAATTACATGCTATTGCAGACGAAAGTGTGCAACCTGTTCCGTGAGTGTTCGGGTTGTTAATTTTTTCACTATAGAACCAATTTATTTCTCCATTTTCATACAGGAGGTCTGTTGCATCCAGATGTCCTCCCTTTAAAAGCACCGCCGCTCCTGTCTTTTCTTCAATAATTTTCGCTGACATTATCATATCTTCTTTATCAACTATTTTTATTTTGCTTAACACTTCTGCTTCAGCAATGTTTGGTGTCACTACTGTTGCAACAGGAATGAGCTTGTGCGTTATTGTTTCAATGGCATTTTCCGATATAAGTCTGTGACCGCTTGTTGATATCATTACAGGGTCAACCACTATATTTCTTGCATTATATTTTTTTAGCTTTTCGGTTATTGTTTCTATTATTTCCGGTGATGACACCATTCCTGTTTTAACTGCATCGGGAAAAATATCGCAAAATACCGCATCAAGTTGTTTTTCTACAAGCTTTGGTGATATTTCTTCAACATCTGTTACTCCCATTGTATTTTG
>JAZPXS010000092.1:0-2525 GCA_045543775.1 Clostridia bacterium | reverse complement strand
TTCAGTGCAATGGAGGAAAGATAGTGCTTTATGTATGGATTGGAAAAACGGGTGATTACATTGTCCGCATAGTCAATAAGCTCCTCACGGGGCAGGTCAAGTGTGGGGATGATTTCATCGTAAACACACTTGCGGATATGCTCCTTCATACCCTCATCATCCACACAGGATTTAACGGTATCAAAGCCCTCCAGAAGCGCATAGGGAACAAGAGAGGTGTGTGCACCGTTTAATATACGCACCTTTCTTGTGCGGTACATTTCCAGATTGTCTGTGAGGATAACATTAAGTCCGCACTTGTCAAAGGGAATTTCATCAAAGAGTCCCTTGTATCCCTCTATTACCCACAGGTGGAAGTACTCGGATGTGTTTACAAGCTTATCCTCATAGCCGAGGTCTATTTTTTCATCCTTGGGATAGCCTGTGTTTATTCTGTCAACAAGAGTGTTGCAGAAGATGTTTTCCTTTTCTATCCAGTTTTTGAACCCGTCACCAAGATTCCACAAATCTGCATACTGCAGAATGCACTTTTTGAGGTTTTCGCCGTTTTTGTCTATAAGCTCGCAGGGAATGAACACAAATCCACCGAGAGAAAGGTCAAATCTCTTTTTGAGGAGTTGTGTAAGCTTTCCGGGGAAGCTGTCTGCAGGAGTATCGGAAAATTTGTCGCTGTCCTTAAAGCAGATTCCGGCCTCCGTGGTGTTGGAGATAACAAAACGAAAATCAGGATTTTCCGCAAGTGCCATATATGCCCCGAAATCGTCATAAGGTTTAACGCAACGGGAGATAACATCTATCTTCTTTACATCCACGCCCTCTACACCTCTGCAAAGATGGGTGTATTTGCAGTCCTGCTCTGTGAGCATATCGCACATACCGTTCTTTATAGGCTGTACCGCAACAACCTTTCCGTCAAAATCTGTCTTTTCGTTTACAAGCTGGAGCATCCAGTCTGCAAAACCGCGAAGAAAACCGCCTTCGCCAAACTGTATAACTTTTTCCATAACAAGCACCTCTTGGTTTTTTATTTATAGCTTGAGTATATATAAAGCATTTTCGTATTGCCTTTGTTTTTTTGATATTAATCGTATTTTTCTTGATTTTTTTGATATACAATGCTATGATATAACAAAAGGCGGTGAGATAATGAAATATACGGCATTCGACAAGGATTTTGTTTTTGATTACAGTAAAAACAGTAAGCGTCTCGGAACACACACTCTAACGGAGCACTATCATAATCTTTGGGAGATATACTACATAACCGACGGCAGGTGCAAATACCGTGTGGACGAAAGCACCTACAACTTAAAATCCGGAGATATTATAATAATCCCGGGAGGCCGTGTACACAGTACGGAATATGTAAACAGCGTCCACTCCCGTATGCTTATAAACTGCTCCGACGAATTTATTCCCACGTGTCTTGCGCCATCGCATACAGACACCGTAACCCTGTACAGAAATGACGATACGGCAGATGACATCAGCTATATATTTAAAAAAATATCAGAGACATATCTTAGAAAATCTCCGCATTTTACCGAAACACTCCGGACATATACACATCTTTTGTTTTTCACAATATCCGACAACCCGAATAAATATACCGAAATTAACAACGAGCATATACAAAAAGCCCTTGAATATATCAAGGGCAATTTTGACAAAAATATTTCGCTGTCCGAGGTGGCAGAGGTCTGCAATGTCAGCTGTGAACACCTGAGCCGCATATTCGCCGCAGAGGTCGGCACATCATTTATCCGTTTTGTTACACTCCTCCGTCTCAAAAAGGCGGAAAAGCTCCTCCGCACCAGAGATGACCTTACCGTAGCCGCCATTTCCGCAAAATGCGGTTTTAACGACAGCAACTATTTTTCTTCTCAGTTTAAGAAAATATATAAAATCTCCCCAAGCCAATTCAGAAAATAAAAGTTATTTTTCGTTTGTAAGGTTGTATGAAGGATTAAGCTCTCTCCACACATCGGTATGTGCCTCGCAATCCAGCATATGACCAAAGTAGTCTTTTTCAAACCTTGTGGCATCGGGCTTTCCGCTTTTGGCAATAACACCCATATAGAATTCTCTGTTTTCTTCGCAAAATGCGTGCCAGCCTTTTTTCCAATCGCCGTTTAGCATTTCATCGTTACGTTTTTGGAAGGCTTTCATTATTTCTTCCTTTTCCTCACCCTTAACAAGTTCAACGGTGTGTCCGGCTATTTTGGACGGGATAAATTCTATATCGTGGGTTACTGTGTCATATTTCACCATAAGGGCAGTGTACCACATTTCGTCTCTGTTTGACCAGGAGAACTGGAAGTTACCCTGACCGTAGAGGATGTGGCAATCCTCATATTTTTCGTATGCCCCTATGCAGTGGCTATGCTGGCAGAGCACCACATCCGCGCCTGCTCTTGCCATTGCATGGCAAAGTCTGTACACTCTGGGAGAAGGGTAACGGCAAAGCTCCTTGGCACCGTGGTACATAACAATTACTCTGTCGTACTTTTGTGCCGCGTCCCGTA
>JAZPXS010000091.1:0-12718 GCA_045543775.1 Clostridia bacterium | reverse complement strand
CTACCAGTGCCACATACGGCATTGATGAATAAAACTTTCATATATCCACCACCAATTATCCTAAAATAAATTTAACCATTTCTGTTACAAATCTATGAAACCAATACAACTTTGACATTCCATGCTTTTTATATATTTCATATGACAACTCTACTCTTTTCATAGCAGCCTTAAAACTTTTTTTTGTGCTCATTCCCCCAAAGTTAAAATTTGAAATGATTTCGTCAAGTGTAAGTACTTTCTTTTTTGCCAAAAAGACTCTTGTGACAAACTCGAAGTCATCATACATATTTTCAAGTGCATATGGGAAATCAATCAATATCTCTCTTTTAGAAAACATTGCCGGATGACACCATCCGGATGTTGTCCAAATTTTCCCTATCTTTGCATGCTTTATCATATTTCCACTTGGTTTATGAATTCTCAAATTACCCCATGCAACGTCATAGTTTTCTTTTTGATAAAAAGATACCATTTTCTGAACAGCATCTAGTTCATACCAATCATCAGCATTTATTTGACCGACTATTTCTCCATTAGTTATTTTTGCGCCTTTATTCAGTGCATCATACATACCTTTATCAGGTTCTGAAATAACAACAAGAGAACGTCCATTACGCGACTCAAATTTAGGAATGTACTCTTTAGCTATTTCTGCAGTTCTATCTTTAGAATCACCGTCGATGATGATATATTCAATGTTACTATATGTCTGATTTAAAACAGATTCAATTGTCTTTCTTATTGTTTTTTCGCTATTATAAGAAACTGTAATAATAGATACAAGCATGCCCCACCCCAACTATTTAACACTCCGCCTAATAGATTCCAAATTTTCTACGATACAATAATTATATTCAAAATCATCTACATTCTGATATATTAAGTTTCCAAAAGCCTTCTTCGCAATATTAACTGCAGGACGAATCATATATATAAACCCACCTGCCAAAGTAGACATCCATACCTTCTTTCCAATGGATTCCGCTATTATCTTTGCCATATCGGAAGTTCTTACATACTCTCTGTTTTGAGGGCAATATACACCCATTACCTGTTTATCTATACATAATTCTACAAATGAACAAAGATTGTCTATATAAATCATACTTCTCTGATTGTTTACTTTGGGAAATACAGGTGATAATTTCACCAATTTTAAAACGCTTTGGAAATTACCCTTACATCCGTTTCCATAAACCATCGGCGGGCGAAGTACACAAATCTTAAATGATTCCGAACTTAGTTGTTGAATTTTTTTCTCCGCTTGAAATTTTGATTTTCCATAGTGTGTATTTGGGTTTGGAATGGTTTTTTTGGTAATAATCCCTGTTTCCATGCCATAAACACTCATCGTACTAAGAAAAATAAACTGTTTTACCCCTGCACGTTTCGCCGTTTCAGCAGTTTCCACAGCTAGATCTCTGTTAATTTTGTAGTAAAGTTGAGCATTGTCTTTAGTTTCTTTGATATGAGCAATACCTGCAACATGAAAAACGCTATCATATCCCGAAAAATCTTTTTTTCGCCATGTACCATCAATCATATCTAAAGTGTCAATCTCATATTCATTAGAATGGTTTTCTTTTATAAACTTTTCAAACGAGGTGCCAATATAACTATTTGCACCAGTGATCAATATCCTTTTCATTTAACAACACGCTCTTTTTCTCTTCCTTGATTCTTGATTTCTCCAGTTCCACCCTCTACAACACCATCAGACTTAAGCACACTTAGGATGGTACCAAAAAAACATTTACAATCAAACCCAAAACTCAACTTATGTACATATTCACCATCAAGTTTGGCTTTTACATCAATTTCAAGCTCGTCTCTACCATTAATTTGTGCCCAGCCGGTAAGACCGGGTCTAACACTGTTAGCATCGTATTTATCTCGTTCAGCAATTAAATCATCTTGATTCCAAAGAGCAGGTCTTGGCCCTATAATTGACATCTTTCCTGTCCATATGTTAAAAAGCTGAGGCAACTCGTCCAAACTGCTTTTACGCAAAAACTTTCCGATGCTTGTTATGTACTGTTCGGGGTTCTCCAACAAATGGGTGGGACAATCCTTGGGTGTGCTCATTTTCATACTTCTGAATTTGTAAAGCTGAAAATAAGTTTTATGAATTCCCACTCTTTTTTGTTTAAAAAGCACCGGACCGGGGTCTGTAATTTTAATAATTATGGCAATCACAAACATAGGTATTGAAAGAACAACAATACCTATACTAGACAATGCGAAATCAATCGCTCTTTTAAAAAATCTATTATACATTACTAATCCCCTTTTGCATTATATGTTTTTCTTGGATTCTATTATTACTCACCACACAAGATTTTGGTTTTTGAAGGAGCTGTTGTATATCCCGGAACAGTTGCGTTGCAATCGATATGTACAAATTCATCACAGAAACCGCTGCATTATTAAATATCAATTTTTGCGTTCTGTAACGAACGTTACACAAAATATTATACTTACTTAATCAAAACTTTGCAAATTCCTCGTGAGCAATACTGGGCGTAAGAACAAGTTATATTTCTTAACATCAAAAGCACACCTTCTATTGTCTTTTTTGCACTAAACTGTGCATATATATACAGTGTTATTATATCAATTTTAACTATACTTGTCAATGCCAAATGCTTCTTTTCGTAGCAATTATGAGAGTTTTTGGAAATCTTTATTAATTACTCTAAGAAAAAGAGTTGTAAAAGCATTGACTTTTTTTGTTTTCAGGCATATAATACATATGAACAAGTGTTCATATGTTTGAATGAGGTGAAATAATGAACGATAATTTTTGTCAGCATAACCATGCCGAAACAGAGGCAATAGAAAGCATACTAAAAGAAATACCGGCAGAAAAACACCTGCAAAAGCTCGGGGATTTCTTTAAGGCTTTTGGAGATTACACAAGGCTAAGGATAATATGTGCACTAAGCCAAAGAGAGCTGTGTGTATGCCAACTGGCGGAAATAGTGGGAATGTCCCAATCTGCCGTGTCCCATCAGCTAAAATATCTGAAAAGCATTGATATAGTCAAATACCGCCGTGAGGGTAAATCCATAATATATTCCATATCGGATACACACATATCCCACATATACGGCGAAGGTCTAATACACATAATAAGCTGTGCCAAGGAGGAAGCATAATATGAATAGAGATGCAGAAAATCATATGCACCACGATTGCCACGAACATAACCACAAGGAATGTGAATGTCACAGTCATCACGAACATAAGCACGAAGAGTGCAGTTGCCACGGGCATCACGAACACACCCACGAAGAATGCGGCTGCCACGGGCATCACGAACACCACGGGAATGACTGCGGATGTGGTCACTCCCACTCCCATACGGAATATTCCAAAAAACACATATTGATTAAAGGGCTTTCCCTGATACTTTTTGCATTATCCCTTGCCATTAAAGGTCAAATTATTCCGTGGATTGTATGTACAATTGCAGTAATCCTATGCGGATATGAATTCTTTATGCAGGGTATAAAGTCACTTATTAAACTTAAATTTGACGAAAATACCCTCATAGTCATTGCTGCGGTTGCATCCATCATAATGAAAGAGCAAAACGAAGCCTATCTCATAACTGCACTTTTCTCTCTGGGACAGTTTTTGGAGGGTTATGCAGTGGAAAAATCCCGAAAAAGGATTGAAAGTCTCATAGACACCACTGTTGACACAGCTCATAATGAGTTTGGCGAAAGAATATCCCCCGAGCTTCTCCGTGAGGGAGATACCTTTCTGGCAAAGCCCGGTGACAAAATCTGTGTGGATGCTGTTCTCACAAGTCTTTCAGGAGTTTTTGATGCATCTGCCATTACGGGAGAGAGTATGCCGATTACTCTGGAAAAGGGTGATGCGGTAATATCCGGATATATCAACACAGGCTCCTCGGTTATCTGTACTGCAACATGCGACTATCACAACTCAACTGCATCAAAAATCAAAAGATATGTGGAAAATGCTTCGAAAAGAAAAAGTGCAACAGAAAGCTTCATAACAAAATTTGCATCGGTGTATACTCCTGCGGTTATATGTATTGCAATTGTTATGGGAATTGGTCTGGCAATATCGGGAATCGCTACTCCCTATGAAGCATTCCGCAGAGCTCTTACATTTATGATAGCTTCCTGTCCTTGTGCCATTGTTATCAGCATACCCCTTGCTTACTACGCATCCATAGGTGCTATGAGTAAATACGGCCTCCTTGTAAAAGGCTCCAAATACATTAACGAAATGGCAAAAGCCGGTGCAATTGCCTTTGACAAAACGGGTACAATAACCACGGGCAAGCTCTCCGTGTCAAATGTGATATGCTACGAGGATACCGATGTCCGGGATGTTATTACCATAGCAAAATCACTGGAAATACATTCCCTCCACCCTATAGCTCAGGCAATATGCAAATACCATACGGGAGAAATTCCCACAGCAGAGAATGTTAAGGAACATATCGGAAAAGGTATGGAAGGATATGTTGAAAATCGCTTTGTTGTTGTGGGAACCCCGGCACTGGCAACAGAAAAAGGCTACGATATACCCGAAGATTCAAAAGGAATCCTCGTATACATTGACGGAACTCTTACAGCAGAAATTACCGTTGAGGACAGCTTACGGAATGACAGCAAAGATGCTATGAAACTTCTAAAAGAAATGGGACTTAAGGTATGCATCCTCTCCGGTGACAACAAAGACAATGCAGAAAAAGTTGCAGCAAAGATGGATATGGATTTCTTCCATTCACTTTCGCCGGAGGATAAGGCACGAAAAATATCGGAAATCAAAAAAGCACACAAGGGTGTTATATTTGCAGGTGATGGTGTAAACGATGCTCCATCCCTGTCGGAGGCTGACTTTTCCGTATCAATAGGCAGCGGAAGCTCTCTGGCACTGGAAACAGGAGACTCTACTCTGATATCTTCCAGACTTACCACAATACCAAAATCCATAAAAAAGGCCAGATACACAATGAATGTAATATACACAAACATTGTCCTGGCAATAGTGATAAAATTTGCCGTCCTCGCACTGGCGGCAGGGGGACTTGCTCCGATATGGCTTGCGGTGCTTGCCGATGTGGGAACCCTCATACTCACTGTTGTAAATTCACTTACTGTGTTTATAAAGAAGTAAAAGCAAAGTGTTGTCTCGGTTATATCAAGAGACAACACTTTCTTTTTTTATATTTCCATCTGCTTTGCAAGAAATAGCGATGCCGCATTGGCAAGTTTGAGCTCTACCTCTGTCATTTTTTCCTTTTCTCCGGCACGCATCACTACCACATTGCCAATTACATCCCCCTCGGATATTATGGGAGATATTACTCCGGCGGTGTACTTTTCGTAGTGGTCGGTTACGGGGACTGTCTTGGATTCGGTACATACAAAGGCTGTTTTTTCTTCCATAACCTTTTCCATTTCCGCACTTACCGGCTTATCAAAGAGATCTCGCTTTGCAACACCTGCTGTGGCTATGATGGAATCCTTGTCGGTAATGCACACGGGATAACCTGATGTCTTGTAGAGTGTCTCTGCATAGCTTACCGCAAAATCGCCAAGCTCATTTACAGGAGAGTATTTTTTGAAAATAACTCCACCCTCTCTGTCTGTGTATATCTCAAGCGGATCTCCTTCGCGGATTTTCATTGTTCTGCGGATTTCTTTGGGAATTACCACGCGTCCTAAGTCGTCAATTCTACGAACAATTCCTGTTGCTTTCATCTAAATAAAAACTCCTTTGGGTTTGAATTACAATACTATTTTGTACAATCAAGGAATTTTTATGTAAGGAAAATGGTGGAATATATTATTTCAATACTTCCTCAGCAAATTTAATTATATCTTCTTTGGGGAATGTTTCTATTTTGCCCTGAGAATAATCGCTCTTGCCGCCGCCCTTACCGGAGAATGCTTCGTTAAGGCTCTTTACTACGGGGCGGACATCGGCGGTTTTGCTGCTTATAACGTAGGAATAACCTCCGGCTTCATTTTGGGAAAAAAGCATACACAGATTGTAATCTTTTTCTGTGAGCTGATTTGAGCAATGGCGAAGCTCGTCAAAGGACAGGTTTTCCGAAATGGCATAAACACCGCCGGAAAGCTCTTTCAGGTCAAGCTCGCTGAATGCAAGACGTTTGGAGAGCCATCCGTTTTCCCCTTTGAGTGCCTGATATGAATTGTTTCTTTCGGTTACTGCACCAAGGATTTCCTCTCTGGGAGAAGACAGTATCTTCATCATTTCCTTAACTGAGGAATTGAGGCTTATATAGTCAGTAAGTGCATTTATGCCTGCAATGAGTTCTATTCTTGTTCCCTGCTTGAAGGCATAAAAATCCACGACCTTGATAACACCAACTTCCCCCGTTTTTGACACATGGGGAGCACAGCAAGCACAACAGTCAATATCCTCTCCTATTTTTACTATGCGGAGTCCCGACTCAAACTCCTTTTTGCTTCGGAATGTGAGATTTTGGATTTCCTCCTCCGTGGGATAGTAGGCTGTTACATCTGCATTTTTGTATATTGCCTTGTTGGCAAGGATTTCTACCTTGTGCATATCATCGGCTGTAAGACTGCCGTTGAAATCCACAAGCATAATTTTTTCGCTCATATGAAAACCAACGTTGTCATAGCCAAAAAGTGAATGGATGGTACCTGCAAGGATATGCTCACCTGTGTGGGACTGCATCCTTGAATACCTCAAGTCCCAATTGATTTCACCCTGCACGGTTTCACCTGGTTTTATCTCTGAGTCCAATGTGTGATAAACCAAGCCGTTCTTTTCCTGAACATCAAGCACGGGTATCCCGTTTAATGTTCCCTCGTCAGCTGCTTGTCCCCCGCCCTCAGGGAAAAAGGCGGTCTGGCTCAGTACAATATGATATTTACCGTCTGCGGGGATACAGTCTTCCACCTTGGCGGTAAAGCTTTTGCAATATGGATCATTCTCGTAAAGTTTCATAATACTATTCCTCTTATATTATAAATTCAAAATTGTATTCGTTATTTATAAATTCTTTTCTTTTTTCATCGTCGTCAAAAAGTGAGTACGCAATAACCAGCTTGACATAAGCCATTTCGTTTGTGTACCCGTATATAAAATTAATTTTTTTGCCGTTTACCGTATGATTTCCGATAACAGATACCGTTTCGTATGTACCCTGTTTAAGCACGGATGGAGAAAAATACACATCTGTTCCACAGGATAGGCACCTGTCCAGCATATGAAGAATTGAATTTTGGCTATAATCCTTTTCCGCTTCCACACAAGCTGTTCCTGCATGATAACTTCCGTGAAGAACTGCGGAAAAACCGTCATAATTATATGCTGAGTAATCAATACCCACATACGGCATAAGATACAGAACATTACTTTTCAGTTGGATGGGATTTGCAGTGTCAATAACCTTTTTTACCTTGTCCGAGGGAAACATTTCTTTAATTTTGTTAAAGTAAATACCGTAATTTTCTTCGGTCATACCGGATATATTAAGTTCTCCTACACTGTGAAAATCGTCGGAATAATTCTCGCACTGACGAAGCCTGGATGCAAGGTGCAGATATATCTGCCCGTCCGATGGATTTCTGTACGGGACATAGATATTGGGTGTAATGCCACGGCATATGCACTCTACGGCACAGCGGAAATTGTCGTTTCCGTTTGTATGCTCCGACATCAGGGGTTTGTGGGCAGAAACCATAAAAACCGGAATGTGTGTACCGCTTAGCAGCATAGAAAAAAGAGCAGAAGAATATGCAAGTGTGTCTGTGCCGTGTGCCATTATTATTCCATCGTATTTATCATTATACTTTTTGCAGGTTTCTATGATTATGTTCCATCTGTCTGTTGTCATATTCTCGCTTAGTATACCAAGATTTTCCGTTGTCTCTATACTAACGGAATCTGTATAGGGAGAACTGGAACGGAAAAAGTTATCCGTAATAAGGCTTCCTGCTCTGTGGCTTACAGACAGATTTCCTTTGTCATTAAGCTCGGTGCAGATGGTTCCGCCTACAAGCACAAGAAGAATTTTTTTCATATTATCACCAAATTTATACAGGGGATGTAAAAATCGGTTTTACATCCCCCAAAAATATTACTGTGAAAGTTTCTTATCCAGAAGCTCTCTTATTACATTAGCATCGGCAGTGTTCTTAAGAGCACGCATACACGCACCGAAGATTGCCTGCTTAGCCTTTTCCTTACCGTTTTTGAAATCTGCAACAGCCTGAGCGTTTTCTTCCATCACCTTGTCTATTGCGGCTTCCACGGTAGCGGTATCAATCTTAACATCAAATCCGTTTTTCTTGCAATATTCGACCGGATCAACACCGTCTTCCATCACTGCGGCAAGAATCTTTCTTCCGCTTATTCTGTTGATTTCTCCGCTTTGCTCCATCTTGACCACTGCGGCAAGATCCGCACCGGAAATATCAAGATCACCAAGAAGCTTTCCGCTGCGACGCAGGATACCAACGCAATCGGTAAGAATCCATCCGGCAACACTCTTGGCGTCACAGCCAAGCTTAACCGCTTCGTCAAGAATCTTGCTTGCGTTGTGGTTGTGGATGAGCATATCCACTTCCTTTTCGGATATGCCTGCTTCTCTGTATGCATCAACCTTTTCATCAATAGCTTCCGGCTTGGCGTTCTTTATCTCTTCCAGCCAAGCATCATCGATGATAATAGGCATAATATTTGCATCGGGGAAGTAGCGATAATCTGCTTCGGTTTCCTTGTTACGCATAGCAAAGGTCTTGCCGCTGGCATCATCGAATCGTCTTGTTTCCTGCACAAGCTCTTCTGTTTCGAACTCAATAGCATCAATATGACGCTGTACCTCATAATTGATAGCCTTTTCGATAGCTTCGAAAGAAGCCATATTCTTGATTTCGGTGCGGACACCAAATTCTGTAGTTCCCTCGGGACGAACAGAAATGTTAACATCGCAACGCATTGCACCCTCTTCGCACTCGGAAATACCGCCTGAACGGAACATAGATTTGAGCTTGTTGAGGTATGTGAGAACCTCCTCTGCACTGCGGAAATCAGGCTGAGTAACGATTTCTATAAGGGGCACACTTGTACGGTTGAAATCCACATAGGAAGCTTTGCCCTGGTGAACAAGCTTACCTGCATCTTCTTCCATATGAATCTGCTTTATGCGGATATCTCTCTCCCCTGCGGATGTCTTGAGTGTAACACATCCGTTGGTGCATATGGGGTGATTGAGCTGTGTAATCTGATATGCACAGGGAAGGTCGGGATAGTAATAGTTCTTTTTATCAAACGTGGTATATCTGCTTATTTCGCAGTTAAGCATAAGACCTGCTGTTACTGCAAGCTCAATTACCTTTTTGTTCATAACAGGAAGCATACCGGGCATACCGCTGCAGGCAGGGCACACGCAGTCATTGGGTTCCTTGGGAGAAGAATGTCCTCCGCAGGAACAGAATATCTTGGACTGAGTACTTAGCTCAACGTGAGTTTCCAGACCGATGACCATCTCGTATTTCATAATTATTCACCCTCCTTTTCTGTAGCTGAAGCAAGGCTCAGAAGAACGCTTTCGCTAAAGTGCTTTCCCATAAGCTGAACACCGCCGCTAATCAGTGCAGGTGTACCGATGAGGTTTGCCACAGATGTGAATTCGCCCTCTTTAAATACCTTTTCAAAGGCTTCGCTAATGTCATATGCCTTGTATGAGGCCTTGCTGCACGCAGGAGTGAGAACTGCATCATAGCTGTTTGTAAGCTCGGCAAATTTATCTGCAACTACACGGCGAACACGGAGTGACTTGCCGTAGCAATCATCATAACGATTTTTGGATAAAACATCGGAGCCATAGAGAATAACTGCCTTGGTAAGGAAGTTGAATCCCTCTGTTCTGGAATTTACATAAAGCTCGTCAATGTTTCTGTACTCGGAAGCACGGTGACCGTACTTAACACCGTCGTAGCGGGAAACATTGTTGCAGGTTTCCGCAGTCATAAGAATCTGCCAGGTTGTGTTGGCAATATCTGCAATATCAAAGGAAACCTCTTCCACTGTGACACCCTTTGCACGAAGCTTGTCGGCAAAAGCATTTACACGATTGCGGCTTTCTTCATCTGCTTTGTCAAGAAGCTCTTTTATTACACATACCTTTTTGCCGGAAACATCCATATCTGCAGTGTAATCATAGGCCTTATCCCTAAGGCTTGTGCCGTCCTTTTCGTCATATCCTGCAATTACATCCATTATTTCCTTTATACCAAGTGCATTCTTGGCATACACACCAAGCTGTTCGCCGGATGCCGCACAGGAAATAACACCATAGCGGGAAACTGTGCCGTAAGTTGGTTTTAGAAAATCAACTCCGGAAAGAGCCGCCGCACGTCTTGGTGCACCGTTCATATCCACACCGAGAGCCGCCTTTACTTCACCTTTTTTCACAAGCTCTGCCGAAGCACCCTTAAGGTCTTCATCCTTTTCGCCATAGTAGGAAAATTCGCCCACAAGGTCCAGACCGAACTCACCTACATTTGCCTTGCCGGAGATTTCGTAGCCTTTATCTTCAAGACGGGTAACAGCCTCTGCACTGAAAAGAGGTTTGAAGCCTTCCAGTATTCTTGAGCCGGAGGCTGCCTGAACACCTTTTACGAGAATTGTATCGTCAACGGCTATTGTACCTTTATCTGATAATTTTACTGTATATTCTGTCATTATTCGCACCTCACTTTACAAGTCTTGGCACTTGCCAACTATCTTCGTTGCGTTCGGGAGCACCCTCAAGGAGACTTTCTCTTGTAAAGGGCTGCTTTCTCTCGTCCTCACGGAGAACATTGGTCATAGGCATAACATATATCATCTCTTCAACATTTTCTGTATCAATGTCTTTGAGCTTTTCTTCATAATCCTTCATTGAAGCAAAAATACTCTGCATCTGCTCCTCTTCTTTTTCTGTAAGTGAAAGCTGATTGAGTTGCTGTGAGTTGGAGAATGTAGATCTCTTTTCACTGCGGCTCTTTGTGCCTGTAGGAGCACCTCTTAAAGCAAGAGCATTGGTGCTTCCCAAAAGATGAACATCCTCAAGCTGCTGATTGGTAACCTCACTCGGTGCACCAAGAAGAAGATCCTGTGCATTACCGTTCAAGGGGAATGCAATAACCTCGAGAATCTTTTCTTCATCAGTAAGGAGCATTACCATACGGTCAACACCCGGTGCCATACCTGCGTGAGGAGGAGCACCGTACTGGAATGCATTGTAGAGAGCATTGAATCTCGCTTTTAATTCATCCTCTGAGTAGCCTGCTATGTCAAATGCCTTTTTCATAACATCAACATCGTGGTTACGAACAGCACCGGAAGCAAGCTCTATACCGTTACATACCAGGTCGTACTGATAAGCCAGCACCTCTGTGGGATCGTCACCCAAAAGTGCATCCATACCGCCCTGAGGCATAGAGAATGGGTTGTGAGTAAATATTGTATCACCTGTTTCTTCATCAATTTCATACATAGGGAAGTCAACAATAAAGCAGAATTCAAAGGCATCGTCGGAAATCAAATCAAGCTGATCCTTTGCGGCAAGCCAGGAACGGATGTGTCCGGCTTTCTTTTCTGTATCATTTTTCTTGTCATCACAGATAAAGAACAGTGTTTCGCCTTCCTTTACACCGGTAAGTTCTGTGATTTCAGCCTTTTTGGCATCGGAAAGGAACTTGGCAATAGGTCCAGCAAACACGCCGTCTTTTAATGTGATATATCCCAGACCGCCAAGACCAACCTCGGGTGATGTGGCAAACTTTAAGGAGTCCTCAAAGAATTTCTTGGATTTTCCTGTGCAGTCAGCAACAATACCGCGAACGGGTTTTCCCTTGAACGCAGGGAAGTCAACATCCGCAAAGAAATCCGTAAGGTCGCATATAATGAGAGGATTGCGGAGGTCCGGCTTATCCGAGCCGTATTTCATCATAGATTCTGCATAAGTGATACGGCGGAAAGGCTTTGGAGTAATCTTTTTGTCGGAGAAGGTTTTGAATGTATCATAGATAACATCCTCGCACACATCGAGAACCTCTTCCTGAGTTGCAAATGCCATCTCAAAGTCAAGCTGATAGAATTCACCGGGAGAACGGTCTGCTCTTGCATCTTCATCTCTGAAGCAGGGAGCAATCTGGAAGTATCTGTCAAATCCCGACACCATAAGAAGCTGTTTGAACTGCTGGGGTGCCTGAGGAAGTGCATAGAACTTGCCCGGATGCTTACGGCTGGGAACAAGAAAGTCTCTGGCACCTTCCGGTGATGATGCAGTAAGGATAGGTGTCTGCATCTCGAGGAAATCCTTTTCCTCCATCTTGCTGCGGAGGTGACGGATGATTTTGGATCTCATAACAAGCTTTTCGTGATTCTTGGGGTTACGAAGATCAAGATAGCGGTATTTGAGACGAAGTTCATCCTTACTGAGGTGAGAAGAACGAACCTCAAAGGGTAACATATTGTGGCTCTTGCCAAGAACCTGAAGTGTGTCTGCAACAAGCTCCACATAACCTGTGTCTATCTTTTCGTTAACGGTTTCCGGTGCACGCTTTTCCACCTTGCCGCTTACGGAAATTACCGTTTCTCTATTGACATTTTTGAGAAGTTCCTCATTGTGAATTACAACCTGTGTCACACCGGTGTAGTCACGCAAATCTATGAAGATGAC
>JAZPXS010000090.1:0-6718 GCA_045543775.1 Clostridia bacterium | reverse complement strand
ATGATGTTCTGGTTTATATACATTATTTCATTTGTGGAATCCTCAAAAGGGTGCTCGGGCTCGGTGTCGTTTATATTCATTGCAATATCGTTTATTATTTTGTAGTTGTGAGATGACAGAATATACGAAAGTACCATCGATGATATAATGATAGCCGTCATGGTAAGTACAAGCATCCATATAAAGGCAGAGTATATAGAGCTGTCATGTTTTATCTCCATATACAGATAAGTATTGTTGGCCATAGGGGATAGCATTTTTGTTGAATGCGCAGATTGCTTTATATATTTTATATTTTTAAGTTCGGGTAGCACAGTGTCAGAATCACCGTATACAAAAAATGCATTGCCGTCTTCTTCAATAAGCTGCAGGGAGCAGTTCTTGTAGGAGAGGTCTGATAATATGTCAGGCTTTATGTTAAATATCATAAGACCTGCAGACTGCATGTTGTCTATGAGGTTGTAGCAGAGACTAAAGCCATCTTTATCCTTTACTGCAAAGCACAAATTGTCCGATGAGGCATTGTACCAGGGCTTGTCCGAAAAGTTTTCATATCGGGAGCTGTTGTATGTGGAAAGAACATATCCCGCCCGTTTACTGTATATGTCTACACTTTCTATGTTTGAAGAGAGGGTACAATGTGTTTTGGCAATTTTTAACGGATTCTGCACAACAGTCAAAGCGTTTGCGGAGAGAGAGACCACATCGTCTGTTTTTAAAAATATATCAATACCCGATTCAAGCATAAGTGTGGAGAAGAGATTTTCCGCTTCTTCGTATATATCTTCTGCTCTGCCCGCAACAGAATCAAACACTCTTTCTGAGGCGATCTTTGCTTCGGAGGTTACGTTTTTATAATAATAAAATGAAGCAAAAATATTCAATACGATAGAGGGAAGTGCAATAAATATAAGAGACCTTTTTAAATTTAAAAAGAATACACTGCTCCTGTTGAACTGGGATATTAAATTTTTGTAGTTTTTTTGGAGTCGGGACATATGGAACCCCCTCTTGAATTGTATTATAGTACATTTTACAATGTAAAATCGGCGCTTGTCAAGGACATATCCTTAGCGGGGGATTTAAACTTGAAATAGTGTAAGAAAAACTGAATATTATTGATTGTTTTTTTCGCTTGTTTTATTAAAATATAAATATATAGTGCGATATCAGCTGATTTTTTTAGAAGGAGTAATCAACATGGACAGAAAAGTTAAAATAGGCGTAGTCGGTCTGGACCGCGGCGTGTTTGTGTTAAATGCCGCAAAGGTTCTGGACGACAAGATGGTTATTTCCGCTGTTTGCGAAATAAACGATAAGAAAATAGAAGAGGTTAAGCATCTTTTTGCACCGGAAACCAAGGTGTTTAAGGATTATGACGAATTCTTAAAGGAGGACCTCGATGGCGTAGTGCTCTGTAACTATTTCTATGAGCACGCAGCTTTTGCCATTAAGGCTATGGAAGCCGGAAAGGCGGTACTTAGCGAAACTACCGCAGCAGCATCTCTTGGAGAATGTATAGACCTCGTAGAGGCGAAGGAACGTACAGGCGGTAAATATATGCTTGCGGCAAACTGTCCCTACTTTAAACCTCTCGCAGGTATTATGGCAAAGATAGAATCAGGCGAGCTTGGTCGAGTTGTTTGTGCCGATGCGGAGTATGTTCACCCAAGTCTCAATCCTCCCACAAAGCTTCCCGACCTTGATAACCTCCACTGGAGGCAGACACTCCCTCCGTGCTACTACAATATGCACACACTGGGACCACTAATGTACATAACAAATTCCGTGCCCAAAAAGGTAATAGGCAAGGCACCAAGCATACCCACACCCACATGGCTTAACGATACCCCAAGAACCCTTACCATTACAGAGATGGACAACGGTGCGGTGTTTAACACAACCGGCGCGGTAAGAGTTGGTACCCACGGCAAGTGGTACAGGGTGATATTTGAAGACGGCACCATGGAGACCGAAAGATTCGACTATGTATACGACAAGCTCATCACCATGGGCAAGAATGTTCACTCCACAGGCATATCTTACCCCGATTGGCCCTGGGGCGACCTTACAGATGAAGAAAAGAAAAAGTATCTGGAGGGACTAACAGCCATAGGCCATGGTGGTATAGACTTCTTTGTGGTTATGGACTTTATAAGATATGTCCGAGATGATAAAGAGCCTTTCTTTGATATCTACCGTTCCATGGCATTGTCTGCGGCAGGTATACTTTCGTGGTACAGCATGCTAAACTCCAGCCGTGAGTACGATATACCCGACTTTAAAGACAAAGAGGCAAGAGAGATATTTCGCGGTGACTACCGTATGCCCTTTGCCAAGAGATACAAGGATCTTACTCTGCCTTGCAGGATAAGTCCTTTTGAAGTAACAAAAGATGGAGAGTGAAATTATTAAATGAGTAGCAATGAAAAAACAACCAAAGGAATGAAGCCTGCAAGAATAAAGCGCAACACCACAGAGTATTTTCAGGTGTGGTCTCTTGCACTTATCCCATTAATACTTGTAGTTGTGTTCTATTATCTGCCTATGGTGGGAGTTATAATTGCATTCAAGGACTACAACTATGTGGGTGGCATATTCGGAAGCCCATGGGTAGGACTTCGTAACTTTAAGCTTCTTATTACATCCAATGTATTTACCCGTATTACAACAAATACCCTTTATATGAACTTTATTATGATTATAGTGGGTATGATAGCAGCAGTTGGCGTGGCGCTCTTCCTTTTCAGACTCAAAAGCCGCAACGCCACAAAGCTTTATCAGACGGTTATGATTACCCCGAACTTCCTTTCGTGGGTTGTTGCATCTTACATGGTTTTTGCAATTCTTCATCCGTCCAACGGCACACTCAATTCTCTTTTGAATGCTTTTGGTGTTAAAGACATAGACTGGTATGCAAAACCCGAGGCATGGCCGACAATTCTTACGGTTTCTTCCATATGGAAGCATGTAGGTATGGATTCACTTCTGTATTATGCTACACTCATGGGTGTTGATTCCTCGCTTGTGGAAGCAGCTCAGGTAGACGGTGCAACCAAAAGACAGATAGACAGACACATTATGATACCGGCGCTTGCAGGAATTATGTGTATACAGCTTATATTAAAGGTGGGCGGTATCTTCAGAGCGGATTTCGGACTGTTTTATCAGATACCACGAAATGTTGGTGCTCTTTACAGCACAACCGATGTTATAGATACATACATCTTCCGTGCCATGAGAGAAACAGGAGACATGGGTACATCATCAGCTACAGGATTATTGCAGTCTGTAGTAGGCTTTATCATGGTTATCGGAACAAACTTTGTTGTTAACAAAATTGATAGCGAAAAAGCGTTGTTTTAGGAGGTGGGATAGTGTTAAAGAAAATAAGAGAAAAACAACCCGGTTTGAATCTGGTGTTTATTATACTGTGCGCACTTATTATTTATCCCATGCTTATGGTAGTGGCGGTTTCGTTTTCTTCCGAGGCAGATGTATCCAAGTACGGATACCTTCTTATCCCCAAAAACATAGATTTTTCAGCATATAAGTATATATTTTCAAATCCCGGCAGAATAATTGATGCTTACAAGGTTACAGCATTTTTCTCCATTACATATATGGTAGGAAGCGTACTTCTTATGGCGATGTTGGCTTATCCGCTTTCACTGCGATGGTTTAAGCCACGAAGCAAGCTTAATTTTATTGTGTATTTTACAATGCTGTTTTCGGGTGGTTTGGTTCCGAGCTATATACTTATTACAAAATATCTTCAGCTTGGAGATACAATATGGGTATATATTATACCTTCGCTTATAAGTCCGTGGTATGTATTTATGATGCGTGCTTTCTTTGCGGACTTGCCCGGAGAGATGTTGGAGGCGGTCAAGATAGATGGTGGCGGACAGTATACAGCATTTTTTCGATTTGTGCTCCCGCTTTCGAAACCGGTAATTGCAACTGTAGCACTTATGATGCTCCTTGTTAAATGGAACGACTGGAACACCAGCATGCTCTACATAAACAACCCCAGGCTGTATAGTCTTCAGTTTCTCTTACAGGATATTATGAACAATATCAATCTTGCGCAAAACAGCGATATGATGACCTCGTCCATGATAAAGATAGAGAACATACCAACCGAGACGGTGCGTATGGCAATGGTTATAGTAGTGGCAGGTCCTGCCATGGTAGTATTCCCCTTCTTCCAGAAGTACTTTGTAAAGGGACTTACCGTAGGCAGTGTAAAGGGTTAATTAATTTAAATATATAAATCAAGGAGGAAATAAAAATGAAATTTACAAAAAGAATTTTAGCAATACTTCTTGCAGGTATAATGTTATTTTCATTTGTATCCTGCGGAGATTCCAAAGAGGAAGGCGGAGTAGTTACACTCAAATGGCTCGTTCCCGGTGAACAGCAGCCCGACACGCCTAAGGTTCTGGAGGCAATCAATAAGATTACAGAAAAAGAAATCGGCGTAAAGCTTGACCTTCAGTACATAACAACAAGCTCCTACAATGAAAAGATGAAGATGAACATGGCATCGGGTGGAGATTTTGATATTTGCTTTACTTCCACTTGGACAAATAAGTATAAAGAAGCAGTAAAATCCGGTGGTCTTTATGATATTTCAAACCTTGTAGATAAGGAATTAAAAGCCGTAATGCCCGAACATGTATGGGACGGTGCCAAGGTTGGCGGCAAACTCTATGCAGTACCGAACTATCAGATGATGTTCAAGCAGGTAGCCGTTATGTTCAGAACAGACCTTCTCGAAAAATATGATTTCGATGTAGAAACCGTTAAGCATATAGAAGATATCGAACCATTCTTAAAAACCATCAAAGAAAATGAACCCGGTGTGTTCCCTTACAATGCTTCAAGAGTTGCAGAACCCTGGCTTGTAGACAGAAATGTATATGGTATTGCCAGCGATGTTTCCTACGATGCAGATAACAAGAAATTTGTAAACACCAGAGAAAGCAAAGAATACGAAAGAGCGGTTAAAGTTCTAAGAGATTGGTACAAAAAGGGTTACATCCGTTCCGACTTTGCTGCAAGCGGCAGAGATACTAATCCCACAGATATAAATCAGGGTAAATATGCAGTAAGAATAGATGCGTGGAAACCCGGTATAGAAGAACTTCAGACAGGTATCCACTATACATATCATCCTATTGCAGAGCCTGTAGCAACTGCGCCTACAGCAGCACTTACAGGCATAAGCGCTACATGTAAACACCCGGAAAAGGCTATGGAGCTTATTAAACTTATGAATACAAATAAGGAAGTTTATACTCTTATATGCTATGGTATAGAGGGAGTACACTACGACCTTAACGAAGAGGGCAAAATAGTTCTTAAGGAAAATTCCGGTTATGTTCCTCAGGGCGACTGGCTCTTTGGTAATCAGTTCAATGCACCTCTCTCCGAGGGTATGGCAGATGATACATGGGAATTAACTGAGAAATTAAATACCGAAGCGAAAGTTCCCCCCACACTCGGATTTGATCCCGATACTACAAACATATCCATTGAGCAGGCACAGATTACTGCTACAATTTCTGAGTATGACGACTTCATTACAGTACCCGATTATGAGGACTTCAAAGCAAAGAGAAAGAAAGCTATGCTCGCAAGCGGATATGAAAAGGTATTCAATGAGCTTAAAAAACAGTTTACAGAATACCTTAAGAATAAATAGTTTTATCACTTAACTCCAAAGGCAGCGATGCCGAAATCGGCATCACTATTGGTTACTTTTCAATCAAAAGGAGAAAAACACATGTTAAAAAGAATTTTATCGGTATTTTTGAGTGTACTTATGATATCAGCTATGCTCATGGTACCCGGTATGAGTGTCTCTGCAGAACTTACCGGAGACATAGATCAGACAGGTGCATCGTCTATAGCAATATGCGGTATTAGTGTTAAGGGAAGCAGCGGACTCTATACTGTTACTGCTCCTGAGAAACGCGTTGATGATGCTTTTTTGAAGGAATTTGCAAGACCTATGGCAGGTTGGTACGGCAATTTTAAAAAAGACAGTCTTGCTGAAACAGACAGAATCATTTCGGGAACCAGTTATGTTGTTTCTTTTCAGGTTAAAAACGAAAACCCTGATGTAGATACCAAGGTTGTTTACGGTTTTGTTGACGGCTCGGCTAAATGGAAGGGTCCCTATGTATGGGGTGAGCCAATTGAGTCTACGGACGAATGGCAGACAATAACAAAATCATTTACTTTTGAACATGACGGAACAAATTACACATTATTTGGTGTGGGCCTTGGTATTGGCAATACTGCTTCCTGCTATTCCGGCATGGAAAATCTCGAATTTATTCCAAATGCATCCATCACATTTAATCCGTCAACATTCTACTTCGCTAAGGAATATGCGGATGATATAAAAAATGTTCTTGACGAAACTACAGTTGTAGCGGGTAAGAGCATTGAAGGTAATGCTTATGTCGTAAACCAGATAGGTGACAAGGGTGCACTTAACCAGACCATGACTTACAAGGTAACAACTATGGACGGCAGTAATGCAGAGGGCTTTACCGTAATTAGCGGTACAGATGGTGCATACACAGTAAATGCCCTTGCCAATGCTATACCCGGAAATTACAAATTAATTATTTCCAATGATACAAATGGTGAAACCTTAGAAGCAGAAGCGAAATTCACCGTTGCAGAAAAGTATCTCTACGAC
>JAZPXS010000089.1:0-4189 GCA_045543775.1 Clostridia bacterium | reverse complement strand
GGATACTGACGCAACTGCTTAAGGAGGTACTTGTTATGAAAAAACCAACCTTTGCCATTGTAGGCAGACCAAATGTAGGTAAATCAACACTTTTCAATAAACTTATAGGGGAGAGAATATCCATAGTAGAGGATACTCCCGGAGTAACTCGAGACAGAATTTATGCTGAGGGCGAATGGGCAGGCAAAAAGTTTGTGCTTATAGATACCGGCGGTATCGAAGTAAAGACAAACGAGGTTATCCTGTCCCAGATGCGTCTTCAGGCGGAAATGGCAATAGAAATGTCTGATGTAATAATCTTTATGGTAGATGTAAGAGCAGGTCTCACGTCTGCGGATAAGGATGTTTGTGCAATGCTTGTAAAAAGCGGCAAGCCTATTGTTCTTGCCTGCAACAAGGTGGATAATGTTGGCGATGTTCCGATGGAGTATTATGAATTTTACAATCTGGGACTTGATGAACCCATAGCTATTTCATCCATTCACGGTCTTGGTACAGGGGACCTTCTTGATAAGCTGTACAGCTATATTGATTTTGATGAAGAAGAGGAAGAGGATGATGATGCCATAAAGGTTGCCGTAATAGGAAAGCCTAATGTAGGTAAATCTTCTCTTATCAATAAAATTCTCGGCGAAAATCGTGTGATAGTAAGTGATATTGCAGGTACCACCCGAGATGCTATCGATACCCCCTTTGAAAAAGACGGGCAGAAGTACATCTTTATAGACACTGCCGGAATGCGTAGAAAAGGCAAAATTGACGAAGCCGTTGAGCGTTACAGTGTTATTCGCTCACTTGCGGCAGTGGACAGATGCGACGTTGTACTGATTATGATAGATGCCACAGAGGGAGTTACCGAGCAGGATACCAAGATTGCAGGCTACGCTCACGAAAAGGGCAAGGCAAGCATAATTTGTGTAAACAAGTGGGATTTAATAGAAAAGACTACAAAGACAATGGAGCTCTACCGTAATGATGTGGAGAGAGACCTTGCATATATGACCTATGCTCCCGTATGCTTTTTCTCTGCAATGACGGGTTCTAGACTCAACAAGGTTTTTGACCTTATTAAGTATGTAAACAATCAGCATGCAATGCGTATCTCCACAGGAGTTTTAAACGATGTATTAAATGAGGCTATAACCAAGGTTCAGCCGCCTTCGGACAAGGGTAAGAGATTAAAGGTTCTCTACATTACTCAGGCAAGCACAAAGCCGCCTACATTTATACTTTTTGTAAATGACAGAGAGCTGGCACATTTCTCCTATGTGCGATATATAGAAAATCAGATCAGAACTGCTTTCGGTCTTGAGGGAACACCCATAAGATTTATAATTAGAGAGCGTGGAAAGGATGGCTGATTATGAATACTATAATAATTGTTATTGCCTGCGTGGCGGCATATCTTCTGGGAAGTGTCAACACTTCCATAATACTTTCTAAGTTAAAGGGAAAAGATATAAGAAAAGAGGGCAGCGGAAATGCCGGTGCAACCAATACTCTTCGTGTAATGGGCAAAAAAGCGGCGGCAATTGTAGCACTTTTTGATGCATTAAAGGGCATAATTGCAGTTCTTGTTGCAAGACTTCTTTGCAGTATTTGGGATGCTCCTCTTGCAATTTATTTAAGTGCACTTTTTGTTATGCTGGGGCATATATATCCGATATTTTTCGGATTTCGCGGCGGCAAGGGCGTTATGACTACGATTGCGGTTATATTTATGCTTGATTGGCGAATTGGTCTTATACTTTTTGCCCTTTGTATCGCTATAATGCTTATAACACGGTATGTTTCTCTCGGTTCCTGCATAGGTGCGGCACTTTTTCCTGTGCTTGTGGCAGTGTTCCACACAGAGAATACGGCATTTATCATTATTTCCGTGATTATAGGTGCTTTGGCAATATTCAAGCACAGAACAAATATAGCAAGACTTTTAAAAGGCAATGAATCCAAACTTAATTTCAGTAAATGAGGGGAACAGACTATGTTAAAATTCGACTATTCAAAAGCAGAAAAATTCATAACAAATGATGAAATGTCAGAAGTTGCGGAAGAAGCAGAAAGAGCCGCAAAAACTCTTATGGAGGGAACCGGTGCAGGAAATGATTTTCTTGGATGGGTAAATCTTCCTATTGACTATGACAAAGAGGAATTTGTAAGAATAAAGGAAGCCGCAAAAAAGATTTGCTCCGATTCCGAGGTTCTCGTAGTTGTGGGTATCGGCGGTTCGTATCTTGGTGCAAGAGCTGCTATCGAGATGCTCACAGGAAGCTTCTACAATCTCAAAAACGACAGAAAGACACCGCAGATTATTTTTGCAGGAAACACCATAAGCTCTGCATATACTGCAGACCTTGTGCATTACTTAAAGGACAAGGATTTTTCCGTTAATATAATATCCAAATCAGGAACCACCACAGAGCCTGCCATAGCTTTCAGACTTCTCCGCGGTATGCTTATAGAAAAATACGGCGAACAGGAAGCAAAGAAGAGAATTTATGCTACAACCGACAAGGCAAGAGGTGCTCTCAAGGAATTCTCCGACAAGGAGGGCTACGAAACCTTTGTAATTCCCGATGATGTGGGCGGAAGATTCTCCGTTCTTACAGCAGTAGGACTTCTCCCCATTGCGGCGGCAGGAATTGATATTGATGCTATTATGCATGGTGCCGCAGATGCCGTGGAATTATATAATAAGCCCTTTGAAGAAAATGATTGCTACAAATATGCAGCAGCAAGAAACATCCTCCACCGCAAGGGTAAGGCGGTAGAAGTTATGGTTAACTACGAACCCTCTCTTGTGTACTTCTCCGAATGGTGGAAACAGCTCTATGGCGAAAGTGAGGGTAAGGACGGCAAGGGTATTTTTCCTGCATCCTGCAGCTTTTCCACAGACCTTCACTCTATGGGACAGTACATTCAGGACGGCTCAAGAATACTTTTTGAAACTGTTCTCAAGGTGAATAACCCCACAGAAGATGTGGAAATCCCATTTGATGAAGTAAATGTTGACAAGCTCAATTTCCTTGCAGGAAAGACAATGGACTATGTAAACACAAGAGCTTTTCAGGGAACACTTTTAGCTCACACAGACGGTGATGCACCCAACCTTATTCTCAGCATTGATAAGCTTGACGAATATAACTTCGGTATGCTGGTGTACTTCTTTGAAAAGGCATGTGCAGTAAGCGGCTATATGCTAGGTGTTAATCCCTTTGACCAGCCGGGTGTGGAAGCATACAAAAAGAATATGTTTGCTCTCCTTGGCAAACCCGGATACGAAGAAGAAAAAGCAGAGCTTGAAAAAAGGTTATAATAATATGAAACTGACACCGCGACTACAAAAAATTGCATCACTTGTGCCGAAGAATTCCGTAATGGCAGATATCGGCACAGACCACGCTTACATTCCTGCATACTGCATATTAAACGGCATATGTCAAAAAGCTTTTGCTATGGATGTCAATAGCGGACCGCTAAGTAATGCAGAGGAAACTTTAACACGCTACGGAATATCGGACAAAGTAGAGCTGAGACTTTCAAACGGTCTGGAAAGGCTTTCTCCGGATGAAGCTGATACCGTGGTAATAGCGGGTATGGGCGGACTTCTTATAAAATCTATTCTCGAAAACGGCAATCTCAAAGAGGGTACAACTCTTATTCTTCAGCCAATGCTTGCAGTCAAGGAGCTGAGACAGTATCTTTATGAGTCGGAAATGGCGGTGGATAACGAGTATCTTGCAAAAGAGGACAGAAAGCTTTATAATATAATAGTCGCAACAGTGGGGAAAAAATCAGAATATACCCGTGAGGATATTGTAATCGGCAGGAACATCCGTGAAAATTGTCCCGAACTTGCAGGACAGTACAAGGAAAATAATATTGCCAGATTAAACAAAATCATAAACGGACTAAAAAATGCCCAAAGTCCTGATATTAGGGCAATTGAGGAGTCCGAGAGAGAACTGGAGGTTTTTGAAACCTTATGAAAATATTGGAATTTATTGATAAGTTTGAAACAGAATACCCTCCCTCCACCGCTTTTGACGGTGACAACCCGGGACTTCTTGTAGGTGACAAAAATGATGTGATAAAGGCAGTACTCACCACCTGTGATGTGGACGAGGGAGTTGTGAGAGAGGCGATGGAAAAGGGAGCAAACCTCATAGTAAGCCATCACCCCCTGATG
>JAZPXS010000088.1:0-9430 GCA_045543775.1 Clostridia bacterium | reverse complement strand
AATTCTTCGAACCAAAATCAAGATAAAATAGATTGTTTTTCGAGGCGGCAGGTCGCAGGAATACTGTCGTATTTCAAGACCGACAACGAAGAAAAACGGATATTTTACTTGGTTTTGGCGAGTTCGGATACTAACGCAACTTCTTATAATTATATCAGTCAGGAGAACGACAAAATGGATAATAAAAAAACGATATTCAGCGGTATTCAGCCAACAGGCTGTATAACCCTCGGAAACTATGTGGGAGCACTCAAAAACTGGGTTAATCTCCAGAAAGACTACAACTGCATTTTTTCGGTGGTTGACCTTCATTCAATAACAGTAAGGCAGGATCCTCAGGAGCTCAGGAAGAGATGTATGGACTTCCTTTGTCAGTATCTTGCCGCAGGCATAGACGGGGAGGAAAATATTGTATTTTTCCAGTCCCATTCATCAACTCACGCAGAGCTTGCGTGGATACTAAACTGCTTCACATATATGGGAGAGCTCTCCCGTATGACACAGTTCAAAGACAAGAGCGCAAAGCACGAGGACAACATCAACGCAGGTCTCTTTACATACCCTGTACTTATGGCGGCAGACATCCTTTTGTACAAGACAGACCTTGTGCCTGTTGGTGTCGACCAGAAACAACATCTGGAGCTTGCAAGGGATATTGCCGTTAGATTCAACAATATTTACGGCGATGTGTTTACCGTTCCCGAACCTTTTATACCCAAGGAGGGAGCAAGGGTAATGAGCCTTCAGGATCCCACAAGCAAAATGAGTAAGTCCGATCCCAATGCCAACGGCTACATATCAATCCTTGATGACAGAGATACAATAATCCGCAAGTTCAAAAAAGCGGTTACCGATTCCGAGGGTGAAATTGCATACCGTGAGGGCAAGGCGGGTATAAATAATCTTATCAATATCTACTGTGCCGTTACGGGCAAAACTCCCGAGGAGACCGTGGCGGAGTTCTCCGGCAAGGGATATGGAGAATTCAAGCTTGCAGTAGGCGAGATTGTTGCAGACGAGCTTACCCCCATACGCGAAAGATACGAGGATTTGCGTAAGAACAAGGATTATCTGGAAACCGTATTCAAAAACGGTGCCCAGAGAGCATACAGACTTTCTGACAGAACTCTTTCCAAGGTTAAGAGAAAGGTCGGTTTTGTAGACAGACCGTTCTAAAAAAGAGGTATTAATATGGATATAATTAAACTTGTTTTATGTTTTACAGTAGCTTTTGGAGTATCTTTGGCTTCCACACCTTTTGTAAGTGTGATTGCTCACAAAATCGGTGCTATTGATGTGCCTGATGCAAGGCGTGTTCACTCACATCCCATTCCCAGAATGGGAGGACTTGCCATCTTTTACGGATTCCTTATAGCACTTTTATGCTTTTCGGTGGTAGATACCCGGATGCGTGGTATAATTATCGGTGCACTTATAATTGTTGCCCTGGGAATTGTGGATGATGTCAAGCAGCTCGGTGCAAAGATTAAATTTGTTATTCAGATAGTTGTTGCAGCAATCGTTGTATGGCACGGTGCCAAGATACAGTATATCAGTGTTCCCACTTTTATTAACGAAAGCGGACTTCTTATGCTGGGATGGGCATCGATACCTGTTACAATGCTGTGGATTGTAGGTGTTACCAATGCGGTTAACCTCATAGACGGCCTCGACGGTCTTGCTGTGGGAGTATCCTCCATTGCCACATTCTCACTGTTCTTTATAGCAATACTTGCAGGAGAAATGCAGGTGGCAATTATTGCGGCGGCTCTGGCAGGCGGATGTCTTGGATTTTTGCCCTACAACTTTAATCCTGCAAAGATTTTTATGGGTGATACCGGCTCGACCTTTCTGGGATATATGCTTTCGGTAATTTGTATAGAGGGACTTTTCAAAGGTTATGTGGTAATCTCGTTTGTTATTCCTTTCCTTATTCTCGGTCTCCCCATATTTGATACGGCATTTGCCATTGTCCGCAGAGCGTGGAACAAAAAGCCTATTATGGCACCCGACAGAGGACACCTTCATCACAAGCTTATGGATATGGGATTTTCGCAAAAGCAGACCGTGGCAATCCTCTATATCATAACCTGTATTCTTGCACTCAGTGCCGTGGTGGTGCTTGAGGCTGGAGCATACACTGCAATAATGTTTATAGTTACTATTCTTATCTGCAGTATTTTTGCAATGAAACTTTACAAAATTAATCACAAAATTCATATGGAAAAACTGGAAGCGGAAGAAAAAGCAATGGCTGATGCTTCCGAGGATGGAAAAGAGGAGAATCAATAATGACACACACATATAATCCCCTTGGAGTCTGCTCCATGCAGATTACCTTTGACCTTGAGGGCGGTATAGTACGAAATGTAAAATTTCTTGGCGGATGCAACGGTAACTCTCAGGGCATTTCCAGACTTTGCGAGGGAAGAGATGCAAGAGAAGTAATCTCTCTGCTTGAGGGAGTCAATTGTACGGGAAAAGGTACCTCCTGTCCCGATCAGCTTGCAAAAGCATTAAAGAAAGCGTTAGGTGAATGATTTGTACAGATTTAACAACGAAAGAAAAGAAATAACCTTTAGTGAATATAACACACCAACTCCCTGGATGAACTATCTTTCCAACGGAACATTTCATACTATGATGAGCCAGGCGGGAGGCGGTGTTGCCTTCTATAAATCTCCCCAGATATGGAGAATAAATCACTACAAATTCTTCCATGTTCCCACAGACAGAAGCGGATTTTATACATACATAAAAGATGGTGACACCTACTGGTGTCCCACAAATGAGCCATGCAGAACCAAGCCTGATAAGTGGCAATCCACTCACGGTATGGGCTATACCCGCTTTGAAGCGGAGAAAAACGGGGTAAGTGCTGTGGCTACTTACTTTGTGGGTAAGTACGAGAATGCCCTTGTATGGAATCTCAAGCTTAAATCCGACACAGACAAACATATAACCGTGTTTCCATATGTTGAGCTTGGTATGATGGAGTTTATGAGAGAACTCCAGTGGCAGTGCTACAACAAGCATCAGCTTTCCTGCTACAACAAGGGAGATATTCTTATATACAAATACGGTGTGGAAAATCAGCCAAAGCCTGACGAAACACCCCTTGTTTACTTTGCAACAGATGCTCCTGTATCGTCCTTTGACTGCGACAGAGACGAATTTGTAGGCTCGTACCGAAGTGAGGAAAACCCCATAGGTGTAGAAAACGGAAAATGCTCCGCATCCACCTTGTATGGCGGTGATCCCTGCTTTGCACTGGAAATTAATGTGGAGCTTAAAAAAGGCGAAGAAAAGGAAATTAATATCTATTTGGGAACTGCAATGACAGAGGATGATGTGGCATCTTCCGTGGCAAATTGCAGAAATAAGGATTTTGTGGAAAAATCCCTTGATGCTCTCGAAAAGAGCTGGGATGAACATCTTAATAAATTCCAATGCTCCGTTCCCGACAAGGATGCGCAGACCATGATAAATATATGGAATCCTTATCAGGCAGAGAGAAACTTTCAATTTTCCAGAAATATCAGCTATTACGCCACAGGTACATTCCGTGGAGTAGGGGTGAGAGATACCGCTCAGGATATACTCTCCATGGTGCCTTTTGATTTACGCCGTGCCAAGGACAAGCTCAATCTGCTCTTTACTCAGCAGTACAATGACGGACATTGCAATCACTACTGCTTCCCCACAGAGGGATGGGAGCCGGTAACGAGAATTCACTCCGACAATCACCTCTGGCTTGTTATGACTTGCTACAATATCGTAATGGAAGAGGGTAAACCCGATTATCTTGACGAGGTTGTGGATTTCTATGACGGCGGAAGTGCCTCCGTTTGGGAACACATCAAAAAAAGTATAGATTTCTGCCTTGCAAACTTAGGCGAACACGGATTCCCTCTTATGCTTTCCTCTGACTGGAACGATATGCTCTATAAGGTATGCCGTGAGGGTAAGGGCGAAAGTATATGGACTTCAATGCAATTTGGTACTGTGCTTCCTATGATGGCAGAGCTTTCCGACCTCAAGGGCGAGGACGGACAAAAATACCTAGATATATACGAAAGTCAGAAAAAGCTTGTAAACCAGGTTGCCTGGGACGGCGGTTGGTACAGACGATGCATAACCGATGAGGGTAAATTCATCGGTTCCCAAAGCGAGCCTCAGGCGAAAATCTGGCTCAATACCCAGAGCTGGGCAGTAATAAGCGGTATGGGTGACAGGGCAGAAGAGGCTATGGATAATGTCAAGAAATATCTTGACACTCCTCTCGGTATAAAGAAAATCCATCCTTCTATGGAAACCGACTATCCCACAAAGGATGGAAATCTTACTTGTTACAATAAAGGCTGCGGTGAAAACGGCAGTGTGTTCTGTCATGCAAATACATGGGCGATAATTGCAGAATGTATGCTGGGAAGAGCCGACAATGCCTATAAGTACTATCATCAGCTTCTGCCTATGATAGCACAGGAAAAAGCAGGTCAGTGGAGGTACAAGGCAGAACCCTATGTATATGCCTCCAACATATTCGGACCGGAAAGTGACAAGTTTGGTCTTGCCAACGTAAGCTGGCTTACCGGTACTGCCGCCTGGATGTATGTGGCGGTGACTCAGTATATGCTGGGTATCAAAGCACGCTATGACGGTCTTGCCATAGAGCCTTGTCTTTCAAAGGAAATGCTCCCTGCAGAGGTAACGAGAGAATTCCGCGGATGCAAATACCACATAACCATTACAAAAAATGAAAAGGTATTTATAAAGCACGAGGACGGAAGAAAAGAATATACCATTACTATATAATATTTACTCTCAAGTTATGACGGATTTGCTTTATAAAGGGTTCAATATTATTCTTGCATTAAGTTCATTTAGCTTAAAAAGATTTTTTTGTATAATATCATTGGAAACACCTGTGTATTTCAGGTGTTTTTCTTTTTGTTGAGTTTTATATCATACAGCCACAGGTCAGTAAACGGTGCAATATCCGTTAAATCACGGGTGCAGTATCCGCTTGTTTCAATGGCAGTATGCAGACCGTTCTCTTTTGACAGTATGATTTATCGCATATGGAGAGAATACTCAAAAAAGAATACAAGTGACACATTTCATCCTTCCGGGGCATATTATGACAATGTGCTTTTGGGGGGATGTTTTTTGGAAAAGATATTTGTTTGCGGCGGAGATTTGCGTTCGGAATTTATAGCGGACTACTTCCGCAGTGTTGGAAAAAAGGTGTATGTGTACGGCAGTGGCAGTGATGACGATGAGTTCTCCAAGGTGGAGGAGTGCTCGTCGGTTATTTTGGGGCTTCCTGCCGTCAAAGGAAAAAATGTATATATGCCACGCTCGTCCGAGGTGCTGGGTTACGATACTCTTATCAGGGCTGTGCCCCGTGGGGCATACCTCTTTGGCGGGAGGCTGACAGAGGATTTTGTTTGTATGGCAAAAAGCCGCGGTATCGGTGCATACGACTACTCTGAGGACGAAATATTCCAGACGGAAAATGCACTTTACACCGCAGAGGGGGCAGTGTGCTCAATTATAGAAAACACGGATATTTCTCTTAACGGAATGAAAATTCTTATAATAGGCGGCGGAAGAATCTCCAAGGCTTTATGTGCTCTTCTGGGCAGTGCTCCCTGCAGGATAGATGTGTATGCAAGGCGGGAGCTTCAGAGAACATTTTTTGCAATGAGGGGACACCGTGTTACGGGTAACCTCGGCAATTTTTATGATTATGATGTGATAGTAAATACTGTTCCCGGGGACATATTTTCCGAAAGCCTGATGAGGGAAATCAAAAAAGACAGTCTTGTTATGGATTTGTCTGCAAGGCCGGGATATGTTCCAAAGGATATTTGCGAAAAACTGGGGCTTAAGCTTTTGTATCTTCCCGGAATTCCCCTCACAAGTGCACCGCGGTCTGCCGGTATTGCGGCGGCACGGGCTATTGAGAGAATAGCTTTAACGACAAATGCTAAAGGCAGTGGCGGTTGTTAAGAATACAACAAAGGGGATATGAACACTATGAAAATAGAAGGGAAAAAAATCGGATTTGCGGTGTGCGGCTCTTTTTGCACATTCAAAAAAGTGATGCCTTGTGTGGCGGAGCTTTGTGCTATGGGTGCAGAGGTCTATCCTATAATGAGCGAAATAGCTTCAAGTACAGATACACGCTTTGGCAAAGCAGAAGAATTCCGCAATTTTCTGGAAGAAACCACAAAAAACAAAATAATAAACTCCATAAAAGGAGCAGAACCCATAGGTCCCAAAGGCTATCTGGATGCACTTGTGATTGCACCCTGCACGGGAAATACCCTTGCAAAGATAGCATCGGGTATCACGGATTCTACCGTGTCTATGGCGGCAAAGGCGAACCTGAGAAACCAAAGACCTCTTGTAATTGCTGTATCTACCAATGACGGCCTGGGTGCAAATGCAAAAAACATCGGTACACTTCTTACAAAACAAAATGTGTATTTTGTTCCCTTTGGTCAGGATGATTGTATTGGCAAACCTCAATCTCTTGTGGCGGATATGAATAAGATAATTCCTGCATTGGAGACTGCTCTGGAAGGAAATCAGATTCAACCGGTGCTTTTGAGAGATTAAAAAAAGGGGAAGGCGTTATTTTTTACTCCTTCCCCGAATTTTTTGAAAAAAACTATTGATTTTTGTATGTGCTTGTGGTATCATTATAAAGTAATTTAAACAAGGCCCCTTGGTCAAGCGGTTAAGACGGCGCCCTCTCAAGGCGCAATCATGGGTTCGATTCCCGTAGGGGTCACCAAAAATCCGTACACGATAGTGTGCGGATTTTTACTTATTACTTATTCACTCTTCACTATTCCCTAAAAAGATGTGTCGATTTTTGGAAAGTAATAAGTAATAGTGAATAAGGAAGAGGTTGAGGTGGCTTTGCTTACGCAAAGCTTTTTTTATATGCATCTATAATGTTCTGCCTTGCCAGAAAAAAAGACATTATTCGACAATGAATAATGTCTTTTTTCAGCTAAATTCGCCTTACGGTGAGCTAAATGTGCTAATGCACGCTAAATTACTTCGTAGCTAAATTGACCTTTGGTCAGCTAAAAAGCGAATTTAATTTAGCTGTTTCGGCAGAAACAATTTAGCTATTGCGAAGCAATAATTTCGCTTTGTAACTTGTTGCAAAATTTAGCTAAAACTAAAATATCTCTATGTTTCTCCTTTGCCTCTTTTGATTTATCAAAAATATTCTTTCATAACTTCCATCTCTGTTTTTGCATCTTCAAGGGCTTCCTTAAGCTGTTTTACAGAGCATCCCTCGGGAGCCATCATTATTGTCGCTGCCGCATTGTAGAGGGTAGGGTAGAGCATTTCGTCTCCGCATTTTTCTGCTTCTTCCCTCATTTCATCAGTGAGGGCACGCACCTTTACAAATATAGTGTCGGCTTTTTGCATAGGAGCCAGAGTACCTATGAGTTTATCGATTTTTTCAATATATGCATCAATTATCTTTTTCAATTTTGTCACCTCAAGTGTTATTATAGTCAATGAATGTCAAAAAATCAACACCTTTTAAAAAAATGTTGACAATAATGATAAAGTATGTTATGATTTAATAGAATTTGAATATTTTTTAAAGACTTTGAAGGAGAGTGCTTCTGCTGATGCCTTTTAGAGAGGTGACGGGTGGTGCAAGTCATTAAGGACAGGCAGGTAGCTGTAGCTCCCGAGTCGGAAGGAAGAAAGCTTAAGCTTTGCTTACTGCAAGTAGAACCTTCCCGAGAATGTTGCGTCAGTGCATAGGGCTTGATGGAGCCTGAAGGGGCATCGGTTGTAATCGCCGATGCAATTTGAGTGGTACCGCGGGTATTGGTTAATGACTCGTCTCAAAGACTTAGTGTAAATCTTTGGGGCGACTTTTTTGTTTTCTCAAAGTATTTGAAAGGAGAAATCAATTATGAGTGAAACAATGACAGGCCTTGATTTTAAAATTAACGAGGTTGCTGCCAGAATCAAGGAAATGAGACAGATTGAGGGCATCTCTGCAGACACTATGGCACGTCTTACCGGTGTAAGCCGTGAGGAATATGTTGCCTGCGAGGAGGGCAAGCACGACCTTAGCTTTGCTTTTATTTACAGATGTGCTCTTGCCTTTAAGGTTGGTGTAACAGATATTATCGAGGGTGAAAGTGCAACCCTTAAATCCTTTACCGTTACCAGAAGAGGCGAAGGTCAGAAGATAGATCAGGCACACGGTATGGTTTATCACAGCCTTGCTTCCAACTTTAAGAACAGGGTTTCCGAGCCTCTGTATGTTAACTGCATTTATGATGAAAATGCAGAAAGACGTGATATCGACCTTACAACTCACGCAGGTCAGGAGCTGGACATCGTTCTCACAGGAAGCCTCAAGGTGCAGATAGGTTCTCATAGTGTGGTACTCAATGCCGGAGACTCCGTTTATTTTGATAGCTCCACCCCCCATGGTATGATAGCAGTAGGAGGTACAGACTGTGAGTTCTATGCTATTGTTCTCCACGGTGAGGAAAAGATTGTACATACCGAAGAAAAGGATATAATGAAAAATCCCAACTTCAAGCCTCACCAGTCCTACAAGAGAGTATATCACGACTTTATTGATACTGTTGAAGACGAAAACGGCTCACTGGAATCCATAAGCTTTAAAAATGAGGATAAATTCAATTTTGCTTACGATGTTGTGGACAAGATAGCAGAGCGAAAACCCGAAAAGCTTGCTATGGTACACCTCGACAAGTACAAAAATGAAACACGCTTTACATTTCTTGATTTCAAAAAAGAATCTGCAAGATGTGCAAATTACTTTGAATCCATTGGTATCAAACGCGGAAGCAAGGTTATGCTGGTACTCAAGCGTCACTATCAGTTCTGGATAGCAATTCTCGCGCTTCACAAGATAGGAGCAGTAGCAATTCCTGCATCCAATCTTCTTCAGGAGCACGACTATGAGTATCGCTATGAGGCAGCTGAGGTTGATGCAATCCTCTGCAGTGCCGACGGCGACATAGCAAATCAGGCAGAGCTTGGCTCAAAAAATGCCCCCAATCTCAAGGAAAAGATTATCGTTGGCGGAAAGAAAGACGGATGGCGTGACTTTGACGAGGAATACAAGGCATTTCCTGATGAGTATGAACGCAAGGAAGATTCTCCCTGTGGCGAGGACGATATGCTTATGTACTTTACTTCCGGTACAACAGGTAATCCCAAGATGGCACTCCACAGCTACAAATATCCTTTGGGACACTTCCACACCGCCAACTACTGGCACTGCGTAAATCCCGAGGGACTTCATTTAACCATTTCCGATACCGGATGGGCAAAGGCCAGCTGGGGCAAGATCTACGGTCAATGGCTCAATGAAAGTGCGGTGTTTGTTTATGACTTTGAC
>JAZPXS010000087.1:0-4270 GCA_045543775.1 Clostridia bacterium | reverse complement strand
ACGGTGTATCTGATACAACTTCATTAAGATCAACATATATTTTTCCGCTTGCAAAAACCGATACACTCATTCCCAAAACTAACATTGCCACCAATGCCACACATACTAAACCTTTAATTTTCTTCATAATAAATTCCTCCTAAATTTAATTTTCCATATATTTTTTATGGTTCAACTATATTAAACTTTTCATCTTCTGATATAGAAAACTCTGTAAGATTATCGGTAATCAGTTCAAAATATTTTTTGTCGCCATTGATTTTAACATACTTGTCTATGCCTTGGTTGTTTCTCTGAAGAATGAGGAATAAGCCATTTTTCGGGCAGGTTACAGAAACATTTGCATCGTCTGCAAGCTCTCCCTTGTACACAAGCATTACACCGGATTTAATGTGTACGGTATAATCTTCTTTTGTATCTATAAGCGAAAAGTTCACCTTGAAATCTTGCTTAGCCAAAGCTTTTTTGTTTAAAACGATACTCATATAATCAAATATCATTTCTGATGTCATATTTTTTTGAATTCCACCATCAGAAACTGCATTTTTTCCTTTTACTGCAAGGTTTCCATTTCTTAATTCTGATGCCGCTGAAAGATACGCATTTCGCCATGTTCCTGATTCTGCCTGATAACCAAGCTGTTCCAATGCATCTGCACAAAGCAATCTTGCATCTTGATTTTCCGGGTCTGCATAGACTAAAACATTAGTGATTTCCGCAACCCACTGATATTCACCTTTATCAAAATCTTCTTTTGCCTTTTTTATAATTTTGTCTGTATCACCAAGATATTCCATCCATTTTTTTGCACTGTCTGATGGAGGAAGAGGATTAAGATTTACAGGATTTGCGTCATACCATCCCATATATTTCTGATATACCGCTTTTGAATTATGTGCAACTGTTCCATAATACTGACGGGTATACCAGTTTTTTGCAAGGTTTTCGGGAAGCTCTATCATATTTGATATTTCATCTGAGGTATAACCCTGATTTATATATGTAAGTGTCTGATCGTTTATAAATTTATAAACCGCCGCAGTATCTTCCATATACTTTAAAATCACATCATTTCCCCAATGAGGCCAGTTATGGGACTGGAAAGTAACTTCTGCATCTTTTCCATATCTGCTTATCGCTTCGAGAATATACTTTGACCACGCACTTCCGTCACGAACCTGAGCACCTCTTAAAGTGTATAAATTGTGAAGAGTTGTTGTACAGTTTTCAGCAAGCCACAACGCATTTTTCTGCGGAAACCATATATTCATTTCTGCCGGAGCCTCAGTTCCCGGAGTCATCTGAAATTCCATTTCTACGCCATCTATTGTAATTTTTTCACCTGTAGCCTTGATTTCGTAAGTAGGCGTAATAAAGCTAACTACTCCGGTTGACTGTCCCATACCTATTCCCATAGCCATTTTTCCTGTCACACCAGGCTCTAAGAATACTCCATACTGATAATTTGCTCGTCTTGTCATAGCTTTTCCTGCATATACATTCTCACTCACGGCGTGGGTGGTGAAATGTTCAGGTACAATAATCGGAATTTTTCCGCTTGCAATTTGTGCCTCTATCGGAAGAGAAGAATCTGCAACCTCTTCTTCAGATATCACTCCTTTTATTCCTCCAAAATGGTCAATATGAGGATGTGATATCACAACGGCTTTAATAGGCTTTTCTCCAAGATTTTTCTCTATCAATTCCATAGCAGCCTTACTGCATTCCATAGTCATAAGAGGGTCAAATACAATTCGTCCACTGTTTCCCTCAATAATAGTAAGGTTTGCCATATCATAGCCACGAACCTGATATATACCATCAGTCACTTCAAACAAACCATATACATGATTATTTTTACTGTTTTCCCATAGACTTGGATTTACAGAATCAGGGGACTTTTCTGTTTCGTCTAAGAATGTATATGCCTTCTGACTCCAAATTACATTACCATTTTCATCCTTGAGTTCAAGAACATCTGGTGCATCTATAAGTCCTCTTAATGCAAATTCACTTTCCTGTTTATCTTCAAAGTCAAGTAAATCATAAACACCTGCATTTATTTTGGCTGTATGCTCTGTGGCAGATTTGGTGTTTGAATTAAGCATTGTTTTATCGCATCCTGTAAGCAACGGGCAGGCAAGAAGCATTGCAATAAAAACGCTTAATAATTTCAAATAACCTTTCATATCAAATTCTCCTTCTACACATTTGCGTTTATAATATTTTATATATTTTTACTTATTATTTGCAAAAGTTCAGACAGTCAGCAGAAATATAAGTTCTGCCATTTTCTATGTATGCAATTCTGTCTGACTCAAAATTATTTTCGTCAACGGTAACAACATTTGTATCTGCCATAAAGATTACTGTTGAATTACCTGTTTTAACAATAATTTTTTTTGGCTCAAGTGCGTTCCAGATAACTTCGTATCCTTTCTCTTCAAAACTTTTGCGAAGCGGTATGTATTCATCGAGTATATTTATTCTGTTCTGACTTTGTGCATACTCACCGCCAATCACTCCGTTTAAATTTTCCGTAATGTAGCTTTCAAGAAGTTCTACATCGAGTATTCCTGTATCCGACAAAAGCTTTGCCCCTTTAAACATCGTTGCCCCTCCGCCATACTCCATAAGGAGATAGCTATGGGAAGCAAGAGTATACTTTTTATCAAGTACAATTGGCTCATATGCACCGGTTTCCTGATTAAGTACCTCAACATCTGATACGCGTCTTGCTCCTTCTACGCTCACAAACTCCTGGTTTTCATCAAGCATTACAGAATGCTTAATTTGGGGGTCAAAATCGAATTTAATGCCCGATACATGCTGGAAGCTTCCGTTTTCTTCCGGATAAAAAACCAATCCATATTCAAGCATATCCACAATTTGCTGCCCCGTCACCTCTGAAATGCAGGTTTTATTGGCAAACGGAAAAACTCCTAAAATTTCATTGAATGTAATATCACCTGTATCAATATCATTTCTGATACCACCACCATTAATAAATCCAATATCTGCACCTGTAATCTCGCGATATGCATCTGCACAAAAATCTCCAAGGTTTGTTTCGGCATTTCTGATAATTCTGTTTCCCTGTTCATCAAGCGTAGTAAGGCTAACTTCGCTCACACCGATTTTTCTCTCACCAAGTTTTGCGTATTCTTCATTTATAGTAGCAATATATTTTGTTATTTCTTCATCGGTTTTTTCGTATGTTTGGGTGGGTACAAGCTCGGTTTTTATTGCTCCGTCTGACAGAGTAAGCTTGCCTATATTAGCAAACCCTGTTCCTGTGGATGCAACGATTACATCATTACCGGCTTTGTCGTTTACTACCATACCTTCCACAACGCTGTGTGAATGTCCATCGAGAACCACATCAAGTCCAGTTGTATTCTGAATAAGTGTCTGTGCGCTCCACTGCTCAAAAACATATTCCGTTCCAAGATGGGCAAGTGCAATTATGTAATCCGCGCCTTCTTTTTTTGCAGCATCTATGCTTTTTTGTGTGTTTTCGTAAAGTGTATCTGCACAAAAGCTATATGTATACTGACCTTCTTCATTTTTAAACTGTGCAGGTGAAGAAGATGTTAAAGTATCGGGTGTTATAATTCCGATATATGCAACCTCTGTATCACCATAGGGCACTATTATGTATGGATTAAAAACACTTTTTTCTTCGCCAATTTTCTTGTAGTTGGAACAAACAACAGTTGAATCAAGTTTATTGACAAGCTCATGCAGACGCTCAGTTTTATAATCAAATTCATGATTTCCAAGACCTACGGCATCATACCCAATCAGATTCATAATGTTTATTATATATTCGCCCTTTGAAACTATGCCAAGGCTACCACCCTGAACAAAATCGCCGGAGGTTACAACACCGACATACTCTGCATCATCAGATATTTCATCCTTTAGTGCAGCAATCTTTGCATAACCATCCACACTGCAATGAACATCACTTTCAAACAGAATCACAATTTCCTGTGTGTCCGCTGCACTTGTTACCAACCCCAGAGAAGACAACAGCATAGCCAACACGACAAAGCCGATACAAATTTTCTTTTTCATACATTAACAGTCCCTTTCAATAATTGTTTTTTAAGACCTGCTATTCCGATTAAAAAGTCAGCACAAGTCTCACATTAAAAATGTCAAACTCATTTCATTTTACATTGTTTAATTACCTATTGAAAAATTTGGCACACTATGCTATAATGATTATACACCGCCCATCGATGGACGATGCAAGTGTTTTTTG
>JAZPXS010000086.1:0-4598 GCA_045543775.1 Clostridia bacterium | reverse complement strand
TCTTGCATCGTAGAACATCTTTGCAAGCTCTTTGGCACAGCTTTTTGCAATCTCTGTATCGTTTCTGTGAGTTACAACAAAGCTGGGCCCCATAAAAGGTTCATCCACCCAGGACTGACCGTTGAACACCTGAACACCCATAACACCGTCTATTGTATTTTCCATTTCCTCCGCTTTTTCCATTATACTTTTGAGCGGTTCAAGGGAAGTCTGAACAGCATCACCGCAGATTACTACATTTGCCCTTGCCATCTGGGGTTTTGGCAAAATGCCCTCATTAATACAGTCAATAAGCATTTTTGCTGCTCTTATCTGAGCTGCCTTGTGGTCTGTGTGGGGTGCTGTGCGGAAGCCCGTAATGCAGTTTGACAATTCCACAATTTCGTCGGTATTGTTAGCGTGAAAATCCATAGCAACAGAAATGGGAATGTTGTTACCCACCTTTTCCCTTACCATACGGAGAAGATATGTATCTCCCGAACCAATTTCTTCCACATACATAGCCCCGTGAATATAAAGCCATATGCCATCTATGCCTTCTGTGGGAATGGCATCGCAAAGCTCACGGGCAAGACGGAGAAAATCCTCCTTGATAACTGCACCGCCGGGAAGAGCGTGAGCATATATTGTGGGTACAATTTCGCACCCGTTTTCCTTTAGATAGTCTACTACCTTTACTTTTTCATACATCGCTTCGCCAACAGCATAGTCAAAATCCTCAAATCTTGTGGGAATGGGGGTTAAGCTGTTACCTTCGCATTGTATGGAACCTATTGCAATTTTCATATTATATTCTCCTTTGCAAACGTTTGCAAAACTTTGGCAAATATATACCAAAACAAAATTTTTCAAATTTCGCTTTGGATATATTTTTCTTTATTTATGTAATTTCTTTACTGTGTCTCCCTTTTCCAAAAAGGGTTCCAGAAGCTCCCTGCATAGTTCAGAATTATCTCCCGAAAGTCTTTTAAGAAGTATTTCTCCCACCCTCTGCCCGATCAGTTCCTCGGGCTGAACAATGGTGGTAATCTTCTGTCTTCTGTCATCGGTATGATTGTGTATATCGAAACCAACCACGGATATATCCTCCGGAACACATAGGCCTCTGTCACGGATTGCCCGCATTGCACCGTAAGTCATCTTTTCGCTTGTAACATATACTGCAGTAAAGGGATTCTCCTGCCTTTTATCTAAAAGAGAAATCATAGCATTATATCCCGATTCCTGCTTGTAGTCTCCATATGCCACAAGAGAACAGTTAAAGGGTATTTTATTCTCACTGAGAGCCCTCTTATATCCGCTTAATCTCTCGGTACCTGTTGTTTCTTCATTTGAGCCTATTATTGTTGCAATATCAGTATGACCGCAGGAGCAAAGATACTCAACTGCCATACGGCTTGCCTTACTGTTGTCAACAGTAATTGCATCTATTGCGTCAAGCTCAGGAACGTTATCTATAAAAACCACAGGAACACCGCGGTCTATAAATGTACGCACCGAATCACCGCTAAGGTCAACGGTTGCAAGCACCAGAGCATCTATACGCCTTTTAAAAAGCATATCCAGATATTTCTGCTCCTTTGCCGCTTTTTCGTGAGTATCGGCAAGAATAATCATATACCCTGCCCTTGCCACTACTCTCTCTATCTCCTTGACAATAGTACCGAAAAACGTCTCCGATACGTCCGGAAGAACAACCGCAATTGTTTCCGTTGCAGATTTCTGCAACGAGCGGGCAACCTCATTTGGCATATAGTTGTATTTTTTTGCAGCTTCCAGAACACGCTGTCTTGTTGCTTCCTTAACAACAGTCTTGCCGTTTAGTGCACGGGAAACAGTGGAAACAGAAACACCCAGTTCTTTTGCTATGTACTTAAGTGTACTGCTTTCTTTCATACCATTTCACCATCCTATCTACAATTATAATTGATGCAATATTTTTTGTCAAGTGCACTTTATTTGCAGATAGTGTTGAAGTTCTCAAAAAAATGTGATATAGTCAAAATATATTTATTAAAATTGCAGGTGAAGACATTGAATATTTTGCATATGAAGTACGCTCTGGAGGTTGCAAAGGCAGGCTCCCTCAACAAAGCATCCGAAACTCTTCTTGTTGCTGTTCCAAACCTCAGCCGTTCCATCAAAGAGCTTGAACTGGATCTTGGAATAACCATATTTGACCGCAGTGCCAAAGGTATGTGTCTGACTGCGGAGGGAGAGGAATTTATCGGTTATGCCAAGGGAATTCTGCAACAAATTAATCAGGTAGAAAAATTTTATAAAGATGGAGCACCCTGCAAACAAAAGTTCTCCATTTCTGTTCCGAGAGCATGCTATATTTCGGATGCCTTTTCGGAATTTTCCAAAACACTGACAAAGGATGCGGCAGAAATCTTCTATAAGGAAACAAATTCCCAACGAGCCATACACAATATGGTCAACCACGACTACAAGCTGGGAATAGTGCGTTATGCCAAAAACTATGATATGTATTTCAAAACCATGTTGGAGGAAAAAGGCTTCTCCCATGAGGTAGTTACAGAATTTACCTATTCACTCATAATGAACAAAAATTGCCCGCTGGCACAAAAGGATAACATATCCTTTGATGACCTCAGGGACTATATAGAAATCGCCCATGCCGACCCCTATGTACCCTCTATGCCTGTATCCAAGGTGGTCAAGGAAGAGCTCCCCGACAATATTGACAGGCGGATTTTTGTTTTTGAAAGAGCAAGCCAATTTGAGCTTCTGTGCAAAAACCCCAATACATTTATGTGGGTATCACCCGTGCCGGATGCACTGCTCAAAAGATATGACCTTATATGCAAAAAATGCGAAGAAAACAAAAAGATATATAAGGATGTTCTGATATACAAAACAGGATATAAGCTGACGGAACTGGACAGAAAATTTATGGATGAGCTTTTTAAAGCAAGAGAGGCAATATTTAATTCCTAGATAGTTGATGTGAATTGTTTTTTCAAAAGGCTGTGAAACAAGAGGCAAAATCTTGGTTCACGGCTTTTTTAGTGTGTTATCAATTTTGATAACACCGATTTAACATTTTAAGAATTCCAAAGCCAAATTATAAATGTTAGAATGATTTCATAAAATCTATCAGGGAGGATGCAACAATGAATCATAAACCATATGAAATCACAGATGACACAAAAAAACTGGAAGATGCCATTCAAAGAGTAAGAAAAGCTCAAAAGCTTTTTGCCGCCTACACCCAGGAACAGGTAGATGCCATATTTCTTAAAGCCGCTTCTGCCGCAAACAAGGCAAGAATTCCTCTGGCAAAAATGGCAGTGGAAGAAACCGGAATGGGTATCGTGGAAGACAAGGTTATAAAGAACAACTATGCTTCCGAGTATATATACAATGCCTACAAAAACGCCAAAACCTGCGGTGTTATAGAGGAAGATAAAGCATACGGCATCAAAAAAATAGCAGAGCCTATAGGTGTAATTGCGGCAGTTATCCCCACCACAAATCCGACATCAACCGCAATATTTAAGTGTCTTCTTGCACTCAAAACAAGAAATGCAATCATAATATCCCCTCACCCAAGAGCCAAGAACTGCACAATTGCCGCTGCAAAGCTTGTTCTGGAAGCGGCAGTGGAAGCAGGAGCTCCCGAGGGCATCATAGACTGGATTGATGTCCCCTCTCTTGAAATGACAAATACCGTTATGAAGGAAGCAGATATTATTCTTGCCACCGGAGGCCCCGGAATGGTTAAGGCTGCATATTCAAGCGGTAAGCCGGCACTTGGCGTTGGTGCCGGAAACACACCTGCAATCATAGACTCCTCTGCGGATATAATCCTTGGTGTAAACTCCATTATTCATTCAAAAACCTTTGACAACGGAATGATATGTGCTTCGGAGCAGTCCGTTATTGTTCTGAAAGATATATACCAAAAAGTAAAAGACGAATTTGCAAAAAGAGGATGTTATTTCTTAGATGCTGATGAAATTCAAAAGGTAAGAAAAACCATCATAATAAACGGTGCTCTCAATGCAAAAATTGTAGGACAGAGTGCTTTTGCCATAGCTACACTCTCAGGAATTACTGTTCCCGAGGATACCAAAATCCTGATTGGCGAGGTAGAGTCCGTAGATATTTCCGAGGAATTTGCTCACGAAAAGCTCTCTCCTGTACTTGCTATGTATAAAGCCAAAGATTTCGAGGATGCTCTGGACAAAGCTGAGAAGCTTGTTGAAGATGGCGGCTTTGGTCACACTTCTTCAATTTATCTCAACGAAATAACCGAGCAGGAAAAGCTTACTTCCTTTGCAAACCGTATGAAGACCTGCCGAATTCTTGTAAATACTCCCTCATCCCACGGCGGTATCGGTGACCTTTACAACTTTAAGCTTGCTCCGTCCCTAACATTGGGATGCGGCTCCTGGGGCGGAAACTCCGTATCGGAAAATGTAGGTGTAAAGCACCTTATCAACATCAAAACAGTAGCAGAAAGAAGGGAAAATATGCTTTGGTTCCGTGCACCTGAAAAGGTATATATCAAAAAAGGATGTCTGCCTGTTGCTCTTGATGAACTTAAAACTGTAATGGGTAAGAAGAGAGCG
>JAZPXS010000085.1:0-8279 GCA_045543775.1 Clostridia bacterium | reverse complement strand
ATGAACCGCATGCTCTAGCCAACTGAGCTATGCCGCCATATTAAAATCAGGTCGCCGCTTTCGACGACCTAATCATTATATTATATTTTTTTGCCATTGTCAAGATATTTATGCAAAAATTTCTTAAATCATTTAATAATCTCGCTCAAATTCGCCTGAATACGCTCTGCAACCTGAGGCTTATTCATAGAATAAACGTGAACATTCTTTATTCCGTTGGCAAAAAGGTCAATTATCTGGTCTGTGGCATAGGCTATGCCTGCCTGCATCATTGCCTCGGGATTGTTGCCGAATTTGTCCACCAGTGTCTTAAACCTCTGGGGCATAAATGAACCGGAGAGTTTGATTGCCCTTTCCACCTGATTTCCGTTGGTTATGGGCATTATACCGGGTATTACGGGAACTGTTATTCCTGCTTCGCGGATTTTGTAGAGGAAGTTGTACAGAAGATTGTTGTCAAAAAACATCTGCGTGGTAAGAAAGCTGCAGCCTGCATCAACCTTTTCTTTAAGGTGTCTTATGTCCTCAACCTGATTTTTGCTTTCGGGATGGATTTCCGGATAGCAGGCGGCACCGATACAAAAATCGGGATTAATACGCTTTATATCCTCAATAAGCTCCACTGCGTAATGATAGTCCCAGCTTTTCCTGTCATCATCTTTCATAGAATCGGGAATATCGCCCCGAAGTGCCATTATGTTTTCTATTCCTGCATCCTTTATTTTGCGGATTTTGTCCTCCACGGTTTCTCTTGACGAGGAAACACAGGTAAGGTGAGCCAATGTGGGAACGCCGTAGTTTTCCTTGATATTTTTTGCAATATCAAGAGTGTATTTGCTTGTTCCGCCCCCTGCACCGTAGGTTACACTCATAAAAGAGGGTTTAAGCTTTGCGATTTCCTCGGTGGCGTGACGGACACTGTCAAAAGCGGAATCTGTCTTTGGCGGAAAAACCTCAAAGGATAGGGAAAACCCATCGGAATTTAATAAATCTTTTATTTTCATAAGCAATTCACTTCTTTACTTTTTTCTTCATTATACTCCCTGCACCCCCAAAAATCAATATTTATTATTGATTGATTTTTGCAAATTAAAATGCTATAATATATGAAAGATAAAAACCAAGGAGTAACGATTATGCTTTATACAGCTTCATTTTCAAAGCTCATTGATATTTTTCGCAAAATGCCCGGTGTTGGCACTAAGAGTGCAGTGCGTATGGCGTACCACATTCTGTCCCTTTCGGAGGACGAAACCAAAGAAATTATAAACGCCATAACCGATGCAAAGGCAAAAATCCGCTACTGCTCAGTATGTCAGAACATAACCGAGGACGACCCCTGCGAAATCTGCACCAACACAAGGCGGGACAAAAGTATCCTTTGCGTTATGGAAAAACCCAAGGATGTGATAGCGCTGGAGAAAACCGGAGAATATTCGGGTATGTATCACGTTCTCCACGGCTCCATCTCCCCTATGGACGGAATAGGTCCTGAAGACCTTAAAATAAAAGAGCTTATATCAAGAATTGCATCGGGAGAATTTACCGAAGTGATTATGGCAAACAGTCCCAGTATTGAGGGAGAAGCAACAGCTATGTATATATCCAAGCTCATTAAACCCTTTGGGGTAAAGGTGTCCCGTATTGCTTACGGAATACCCGTGGGCGGAGACCTTGAATATGCCGACCAGGTTACTCTTGCAAAGGCGATAGAGGGCAGAAGAGAAATCTAAGAACGGAGTGTATGTTATGGAGATAAAATGTCCTAACTGCGGAAAATTTTTTCAGGTTGACGAATCCGGCTACGAAAAGATAGCCGGTCAGATTCGTGACATAGAGTTTGAAAAAGAGCTGTCCCGCAGAGAAAAAGAACTCTTTGAAAAAAAAGAAAATGAAATAAAGCTGATGAAACTGGAAAGTGAAAAGGAAAACGAAAAGCTTCTTTCCCAAAAAGAAGCGCTCCTTGCAAAAAAGGATAGCGAGCTTACCGAAATTGCGGCAAAGCTCGCAGCTACGGAAACAGAAAAAAAGCTTGCCGTGACGGAGGCAGTGACAGATAAAGAAAAGGAGCTTATGGAAAAACAGGCTCTGATTATCGAACTGGAAAGCAAACTTCAAAGTGCTGATGCCCGTCACAAATTAGAGGAGCAATCCATAAAAGAGCAATATGATGCAAAGCTTAAATTAAAGGACGAGGAAATAGAATACTACAAGGATTTCAAAGCCCGTCAGTCCACCAAGATGATTGGCGAAAGTCTGGAGCAGCACTGTCTCAATCAGTTTAACTCCCTGCGGATGACCGCATTTCCCAATGCTTATTTTGAAAAAGACAACGATGCCTCTTCCGGCAGTAAGGGTGACTTTATCTTTCGCGAGGCTTCTTCCGACGGCACGGAATTTATTTCCATAATGTTCGAAATGAAAAACGAAGCAGACGAAACCAAAACCAAGCACAAAAACGAGGACTTTTTTAAAGAGCTTGACAAGGACAGAAACGAAAAGAAGTGTGAGTATGCCGTCCTTGTGTCTATGCTGGAGGCAGACAACGAATACTATAACTCGGGAATCGTGGACGTGTCCTACAAATATCCCAAGATGTATGTAATCCGTCCCCAGTTCTTCATACCTATTATAAGTCTTTTGCGTAATGCGGCACTAAACACCCTTGGCTACAAAAAAGAACTGGAAATTGTAAAAAATCAACAGCTTGACATTATGAATTTTGAAGAAAACCTCGCCACATTCAAGGCAGGATTTACCAAAAATTTTAAGGATGCGTCAGAGAGATTTGCCGATGCCATAAACGGAATAGATAAAACCATAGAACAACTTCAAAAAATCAAAAAAGCTCTCACCGTTTCCGAAAAACACCTCGCTGCGGCAAACAACAAGGTTGAGGATGTGAGTATAAAAAAGCTTACAAAAAATTGCCCCAGTGTGAGGGAAATGTTTGAATAGTACAAGGTTTGAAAAATATCCGGCTCTGATTAATGCCTTCCCCTTTTCTTTGGGCATTGATTTGGAACGTACTCCATACAATCTCAGCAAAGAACTAATTGGTTTGATAAATTTAATGCAAGAAGTTTAAAAAATAATTATTTTGTTCTATATAAAAATGCCCGTCTGCTATTTTACAGACGAGCATTTTTGTTATTTGATATTATCTGCTTCCGAAAGCATATTTTCAATAAATATCCCATAACCTCTTGTTGGATCATTCACAAAAACGTGTGTCACAGCACCGATTAGTTTACCATTTTGAAGTATCGGAGAACCACTCACAAGTGATGTCAATATGGGACAACAAATTTTATTTTTATAAAAAGTCATACGGAAAGAGTGATGGGAACACTTACTTTTTCACGTATTTCAGATAAGACTTTATCGAGAAGTTCTTTATCGGGTATTACGGGTAAAGCTTGATTATTTTTTCTGTCCAAGTCTTTTACCTTTGAAATTCCCAACGGATGATAAGGCAAAATTTCAACTGAAGTAATGTTTTTATTTTGATTTATAAGGTTTGCCGTGCCGTTTAGGTGTTCTTCTGTATCATTGTATCCCGGTATGAGCGGTAGTCTTAACACAATTTTTGCTCCGATGTCATTTAAATAACTGAGATTTTTGTGAATGATGCAATTATCAACGCCTGTAAAAAGTTTATGCTTATCGTTGTTGCTTTCTTTCCAATCGAATAAAAAGCAATCGGTATATGGTACTATTTTTTCAAAAGCTTCTTTGGGTGCATATCCGCAAGTTTCTATACAAGTATGTATTCCTTCTTTTTTTGCTGTTTTTAAAAGGCATTCCAAAAAATCAATTTGCATTAATGGTTCGCCTCCGGATACGGTTAATCCGCCGCCCGATTCTTCATAGTATACCCGATCCCGGATAACCTCGCTCATAACTTCTTCGACGGTGTAATATTGTCCTGCAAGTCGTAAAGCCCCGACGGTGCAATTTTGCGCACACACTCCGCACCCAACACATAAGCTGCGGTTAAAAGTATGCGTTTCTTCTATGATATGACAGAAGTGAGTGCACGATTCAAGGCATTTACCGCAGTTTATACACTTATCTTGCGAATATAGAATCTCAGGATAACTATTTTGCGATTCCGGATTATGACACCACATACATCGCAGAGGGCACCCCTTAAAAAATACTGTTGTCCGTATTCCTGGTCCATCGTTTAGGCAAAATCGGGCAATATCAAATATAATTCCTTGATTTGTCATTTTTAATCACACCTCGTACATGGTTCTGTTGATAACTGTTTGCTGCAGTTGCGGCGACAGGCGTGCAAAATATTCTGAATATCCACCGATACGCACAATAAGATTTGGATATTTTTCGGGATGCTTTTGTGCATCGAGCAACTCATCTTTATTTACACAAGTAATCTGCATTTGCATTCCGCCGTTTTTAAAATAACCGTTTGCAAGTGCTTTTAAACTCTTGGATGTTTGCTTTGCGTCCAGCTTGATATTAAGAACGGGTGTGCCTGCCAGCTTTTGCTGACAAAGAGAAGCAGCACTGTTAAGCAAGGCTGTAACACCGGACTTGTCATTGCCGTGTATTGCACCGATGGAATCGCACAGAGGGTCACCGGCTCGTCTTCCGTCGGGTGTGGCGCCTACTGCTTTCCCGGCATCGACATAAGTTGTAAACTGAATAGAAGCCGGTAAAAATCTTCCGCCCAAATAGGGTGTTTTTCCATCAAATGCTTTGCAAATATCATCTGTTAACATTAAAGCCATTGCATTGGATTCATCCGAATCCGTCCCATGACGTGGAATATCAGTAAAATTGAAGAAAGTTTCACCATTATCTATGCGCTCCAGCATTTCCGCGCCACACATTTTTCTGTCGTCAAAAACGACTTTTCTAATAACAAGCATAGAATCTATCACATTAATTAACCCGGCAAGATTGACTACACTCCATGCATATCTTGCTCCACCGTTATTGAAATCTTTTTCCTTTTCAATGCAATCATCGATCAATAAGGTGCGCATCGGTTGCGGCCAATACTGCGCACGCATCTTCTGAGACTCGCTTATAATATCTAATATTTTTTCAATTTCCTGACGGCACTTCCTGATGAACACCTGATAAAATGTATCAAAGTCCGCAACATATGGCAATTCTTCTCGCATAACTCGTTCAAAGATAAGGGCAATATTAATCCCTGCATCCAACGAGCCAACATTGCTGATGCCGGTTAACATTGTTTCTGTACAACCGCCACCACAAAAACGCATTCTGTCCTCTTTTGGAATATGCGGAAAAAGATTACCGAGCACTGTCTGATATGCGTCTTCGTTATAAAGGCTGGGAGAACCTCCTCCGGATTTAATTGATTCAATTGCTGCATCCCAGATTTCCTGCGGCATATCCGGTGTTACTCTAAGCTCCAGACTTGGTCTTCGTATTCCTTTGCATGCGCGCAAACATTGTAATGTTAAAGGATTATAGTTAGGACCTAAAGCGCCGGACCACCCATCGTTGGCGTCGACATTCAGAAAAAGACGTCTGAAAACATCTGTCATGTCTTCCCCTCTATAAAAGTCAATTAAATCGGCATCCAAATGTCCGATATCATCACAACCATCCATATAGTAAATAAAGTTCCAGCATACGATAGCCTCATAAAGTGTATCAGCGGGTTTAAACGGAACTTTTTCGAGCGCCTTATATAATTGGCTCTTTGCTGCTCCGCTCTCCTTCAGCAATTTAAGAGTGCGCTTATGGAAACATCTGATTCCTTCTAAAACGTCAAGTAATCCGCTACGCATATCGGTTTCTGTCATTTTTTCTACTCGTTCTTGATAGGAATCAAGGCCTTCCCGTATAATGCGTCGGAAATTTGCAAAAGAGTGTGTGTACATCGCACCGCCTATTGTATGCTCGGATGGCAAGAAAGAGCGAGATGCCGAAAAATCTTCTTTTAGCATTTTTGCTGCAATTTCATCTTTCTGTTTAAGCCTGCTCCAGGAAAAGTTTACTGTGTATGAATAATTATAATCCACACAAAGCCCGGACGAAAATGAACCGCACGGATAAAGCTGTTCCCCATTATACACCGGCATTTCACGGTGTTCCAGATAGCGTCTTATTCCTCTTGAAAAGCGAACAAACAAGGAAGCTGTAGGCTCTTCATAAAGACCTGCTGCATAAAATTCATTGAGATTTTCAAAACGTTTTTGCATACTGGTTCCTCCCGAATTATTATCATTTTATTATAATTTACTTGCATTATAATAAAAAAAATAATATAATTATAGTAGTAATATGCTAATTTATAAGTAAAAATGTTCCACGAAAAGGATGGTTTTATGAAAATTCCTTCATTAACCGTGCATGAATCCAAATCTCATTGGAGTTACTCTGATAATTTTGGAACAGAGATGTACGAATACATTAAATCATTTGTACATAATGAATATACTATCGGTTATCACACGCACAGCTTTTATGAATTGAATATAGTTTTAACCGGAGAGGGATATCACTACATTGAACAAATGTCGTGCCACGCAAAGGCAGGTTGTGTATTTTTAATACCGCCGTATATTAAACACGGGTATATCAATCAAAAAAATCTCAATGTATATCATATGCTGATTCATAGGGATTTTATAGAAAACTGCTTTGGAGAATTTAAAAAAACGGCAGGATTTTTTCTATTGTTTGAAACTGAACCATATTTGCGGGCACATTATAAAGAGAATATGTTTTTGATTCTAACGAGTGATGAACTTATGCAAGTCAAGCAAGACATTGAGATTATAAAAAACTGTAGTTCCATGCAAAACTCAAACATCTTTATCAACGCTATTGCAAAAAAGATTTTATGTTATCTTTGTATTCTGATTACTGAACACCGAGGTATTAATAACAGCCAATTACAAACAAAAAAAGAATTAATGACTATTGCAGATTGTTTAAATTACATACATCAAAATTTTGATCAAAAGCTAACGGTTATACACCTATCCAATCGAATGAACATGTCCAGATCTACCTTTATACGGCAATTTAAGAAAATCTGTGGTTGCCCGCCCCACGAATACATTCAACAATATCGCATAAAAAAAGCGCGTGAATATTTAAAAAACACCAACAAAACATCGTCTTACATTGCTCAGGAATGTGGTTTTTATGATGTCTCTCACATGCAAAAACATCTCTCAACAGATAAAATATTTAATACAGGTATCTAATGTACAAAATGCCCGCCTATTATTTTGCAGACGGGCATTTTCCTTATTTATTTTTCTCTGATTCCGCAAGCATATTTTCAATAAATATCCCATAACCTCTTGTTGGATCATTCACAAAAACGTGTGTCACAGCTCCCACAATTTTACCATTTTGCAGGATGGGCGAACCTGACATCCCCTGCACAATACCCCCTGTTTTTTCTATAAGTCTTTTGTCTGTAACCTCCACGGCAAAGGACTTTGTTTTGTTTTTGCGAAGATGGTTTACGGATATTATTTCCGCTTCGTAGTATCTTGCACCTTCGTCGGAATCTGTTGTGCAGATAATATGTGCCTTACCTGTTTTCACCTCGGATGACGGTGCAGCCTTTACCTTTGGGAAAAATGCCCCCGAAGTTGTAAGGATGCCATACACTCCCTCCTCGGTGTTCTTTACGCACTGTCCCATAACCTCAGCCTCATCTATGGCACCTATTATCTCACCGGGAGAACCTTTTTTGCCCTTTACGATATTGAGTATTTCGGCATCGTAGACAGAAGCCTCCTTTATTGGTACCACAGTGCCGCTTTCGGTTATGCCGTGTCCCAGTGCACCAAAGGCACCTGTGTTTTCCGCTTCATAGGTAAGGGTGCCTATTCCTGCAAGAGAGTTTTTTACAAATATGCCAAGGCGGATGTGACCGTCGGTACATTTTTTCCCTTTAACCCTTATATTTACTTTTTTGTCTTTTCTTGCCACAGTAAGGGAACATTCTCCGCGGCTTTTGTCACAAACCTCTGTAAAGTGTACAACCGATGTGGTTCTCTCGCCATTTATTGCCTCTATCACATCCCCTGCTTCAAGTCCTGCACGGGCACCGGGAGATACGCACATACCCTCATCCGTTTCAAAGTCCCCAAAGCCCGACACAACAAGTCCTCCTGTATGAATTTTTATGCCTACGCACTGCCCCGACGGCTTAAGATGTGGTGTTTTCAGGGTTTTTACGCTTGCCTGTGCCACAGAAAATAAGTCCAGAACCTTTATGTTCACCGTGGTTACAGATTGGTCATCTC
>JAZPXS010000084.1:0-7348 GCA_045543775.1 Clostridia bacterium | reverse complement strand
CTCCATAGATCGGGCAACATGCTTTTCCAACAAATCGAGGTCAAGACGCCCATCCTCACGAAAAGGCGTGAGAACAATTCCGTATATACCTTTAAATATTCTTTCGTTCATAGTGTGCCTCCTGCTTTTGATTAGCTTTATTATAGCAAATCATACACGGCATAACATTGATAACATTATCAATATATTTGTAATCTTTAAAAATTTGTCATTATTTTTGGATAAATTCATTTCTTTTAGCCTATAAAACCATTTAATCAAACAAATATTCAAACATTATGCGTGCTATGACAAGAAATTGTATTGATTATATATTTTTTTGATGTTAGAATTAAACAAATCGGAGGTGTATTTATGGCTGATATAAAAATCGGAGTAATAAACTGGGACGGATGTCTCGAAAGCGGCAGTACATATTTTGGAAGTTATTGTGCAAAATCTCTCAGTAATCCCAAATACAAGGACAGAGTTCCCTTTTACGCAGATGTAGATAAGGACGGTGCTGTTTCATTTCACAAAAGGACGCAGGATGAATTTGACTGTGAAATGGAATATGCAATAAAGGCAGGAACTGATTACTTTGCATATGTGTGGTACACAGAAAAAAGCAAATTTTCCGATAATGAAAATGTCAGTGAAACCGCAAGGCACGTTCATGAGCTTACATACATACGAAAGCTCCATATGTCAAGCAGTCTTAATACAAAGCTCAAGATGTGTGCAATACTCAGTGCCCACCCCATAACAGATGAAGAGCTATATGACCTTGCACTGACTATGCAAAAACCGTATTATCAATATATTGACGGAAAACCCTTGGTTTACATATACACGGGATACGACAAAAACCTTATTACACGCCTTGGGCGTGCCTGCAAAAATGTTGGTACCAAAGAGCCTTATGTGATAATTTTTACAAACAATAATCCTGCTGAGAAATGCGAAACCTATGAAATTGCAGATGCAGTTTCCGCATACTGCATACCCACAGAGGATTGCGACTGCGAAACTTACGGGGAATTTGCAGAGGAGATGCTGAGATTAAACAGCCTGATGCTAACCTATAACCTACCCGCAATACCGATGTTTTCCGTGGGATGGAATCCTGCTCCTCGAATTGACAGTCCTGTTCCATGGTACGGCTACGCAAATAAAACATATGCACCCATTCATAATCCTGCACAGTTTGAAGAAGGAGCAAATAAACTTAGCAAGTGGCTTAAAGATAACGGCATTAAGCCGTCCACCATCCTCTCCTATGCGTGGAATGAGTTTGAAGAGGGAGGATATATTTGCCCTACTCTCCGTCAGGATGGCAGTGTTGATGAATCAAGAGTGAAAGCTTTCGGAAAAGCAATTGAAATATTAAAAAAATAATCTATTAATAAAAAGACATTTCGCTGTGAAGTGTCTTTTTTGTTTGACATTATCAAGCTAAAATTGTATACTTATATAGCAGTTTGCAAAAAGAGGAGGTGCAGTGTTTTGAATAAGCAAGTAACAATAGGAATTGTGGCTCATGTTGACTCTGGCAAAACAACTCTTAGTGAGGCCATGCTCTATAATGCAGGAAAAACCCGTCAGCTTGGCAGAGTTGACCACAAAAACAGTCTGCTTGATACAAACCCCATTGAACGCGACAGAGGAATAACCGTATTTTCCAAGCAGGCGGTATTTACCCACAAGGATACTTTCTTTACACTGATGGATACTCCCGGTCACAGTGACTTTGGTGCAGAGGCAGAAAGGGTACTGTCTGTGCTTGATTATGCAATACTTGTGATAAGTGCTTCCGAGGGTGTGCAAAGCCACACCAAAACCTTATGGAAGCTGCTGGAAAGCTACGGAGTACCTACTTTTGTATTCATAAACAAAACCGATATTGCACACGCTGACAAAAACACTGTGCTAAGTCAAATACAAGATGAACTTTCAGACAACTGCATTGACTTCGAAAAGGATTTTTCCGGAGAAAACGGCGAAGAGCTTGCTATGTGCTCCGACGAAATAATGAATGAATATCTTGAGGGAAGCATAAGTGACGATACAATAAGATATGCAGTAAAAAGCAGGCAGGTGTTCCCCTGCTACAGCGGTTCTGCCCTTAAAAACATAGGTGTGACAGAGCTTGCCGATGCACTGTCACGCTACACTCTCCCCTATGCAGGAAAAAGTGATTTTGGCGCAAAGGTGTACAAAATTTCCACCGATGACAAAGGGGTAAGGCTAACTCACATCAAGGTGACAGGCGGTACCCTCAAGGTGAAGTCAACAGTTCAGTATGGTGAAAATGAAGAGAAAATAAATGAAATACGAATATACACAGGAAGCAAATACGAATGTGTGAATGAAGTAACTGCAGGAGATATATGTGCACTGGCAGGTCCCGAGCACACTCGCTGCGGTGACGGTATGGGTGCGGAGCTAAACTCCGGAGAGCTTATTCTGGAGAGCGTGTTCTCCTATGATGTCATTCTTCCCCCCAACATAAACAGCACCGATGCCTACGGAGCTTTTTGCAGATTAAGTCAGGAAGAAACCAAGCTGGATGCAATATGGAACGAAAAAACGGGAAAAATTTCCGTCCGGCTTATGGGCGAAATTCAGACCGAGGTTATAAAAAGAATAGTAAAAGAACGATTTGGTTTTGATGTAGAGTTTGAAAAAGGCTCTGTTATATACAAGGAGACAATTGCCGAAGCTGTTGAGGGCGTGGGACATTACGAGCCGCTTCGCCATTATGCCGAGGTACACCTGATACTAAAGCCCGGAAAAAAGGGAAGCGGAATAACCTTTGATACAAAATGCTCCGAGGATGAACTGGCACTTAACTGGCAGAGGCTTATCCTCACCCATCTGGCAGAAAAAACACACATAGGAGTTCTTACCGGTTCTCCCATAACTGATATTTCCATCACCCTTGCATCGGGAAAAGCACACATAAAGCACACCGACGGCGGCGACTTTCGTCAGGCTACCTACCGTGCTGTCCGCCACGGCCTTGCAAATGCAAAGTCAATACTTCTTGAGCCGTGGTACAATGCCATTATAGAGGTTCCAACACAAAACCTCGGGAGGGTACTTAGCGACCTTTCCAATATGGGGGCATCCTTTGGGCATCAGCAGAAGAATGAAGAAATATCTGTTATAGATGCGGCAGCTCCTGCGGAGAAAATACTTTCCTATGCATCGGATATCATATCCTTTACTCACGGCAGAGGAAACATAAGCTACAGCTTCAAGGGATATGAACCTTGTCAAAACACAGATGAAATAATAGAAAAAATCGGCTACGATTTCGACTCGGATACAGATAACTCCGCAGACTCTGTATTCTGTTCCCACGGCAGTGCTCAGCTTGTGAAGTGGTACGATGTGTATGAGAATATGCATCTGGAAAGCGTTATGAAGAAAAAATCGGATGACGAAATCCTTTCCCCTGCATCTGTAAGAAAAGCGAGCGGTAATATAAGTCAGGACGAGGTTGACCGCATAATAAAAATGACCTACGGCGAGAAAACCGAAAAGAAATATGTAGTAAAAAACCGCACCTCGGAAGCTAAACCCTACAAGTCGAAATCCGTGGTTCTTAAAGACGAATATGTGCTTGTGGACGGCTACAACATTATTTTTGCCTGGAAGGAACTTAAAGAGCTTGCAGACAAAAACATAGACCTTGCACGGACTAACCTTATAACAAGACTTGTAAACTACGCATCGGTAAGAGGATGTAATCTTGCGGTTGTCTTTGATGCATACAAGGTAAAAGGCGGTGTGGGCGAAATAGAAAAGGTTGATCCTATAAGCGTAGTCTATACGAAAGAGGCAGAAACTGCCGACTCGTATATAGAAAAACTATCCCACAAGCTTGCATCGGAGTACAGAGTACGGGTTGCCACCTCCGACAGGCTTGAACAGATGATAATAACTGGAGGCGGAGCTCTTAGGGTTTATGCCGACGAATTTCAAAAAGAAGTACAAAATGCAGAAGAATCTATAAGGCAATATATCAAATAAAAATATCACCGCCTGCGGCGGGGTATTTTTATTTGAGGATATTCAGCAGCAGTTATTATTGTCAGATAATACCCATATTATAACTATGGCAATTATAACCCATATCCAAATGTTTGTATTTGAGCCTAAGATGCCGCATCCGTTATTACAGCATGGATCACAGCATCCGCAGTTGTTGTTGCATGAATCGTACATACTATTCACCTCAGCATCCGCAATCGTTTACACAGGGATTTGTGCACTTGCAATCGTCGTTGTTCATAAAGAGAAGAATAACAAGGATAATGAACCACAAGATTGTACTGCTTTCGCCGCAGTTTCTGTTACCTATGAGATTAAACATAAAGTTTCCTCCTTTCATTACTTACATACATTCTGATTGTCACAGCAACCAAAGAGTAATAAGAATACCAAAATAAAGAAAAGTATTCCGTCATTGGAACCAAAGAGAGAAGAACAACACTTATTACCAAGCATCAAAAAACACCTCCGTTTTTTCGTTTCGATTTATCATATGCCGTAAGGGTGATATGTGTTACACTTGACGAAAAAGAAATTCGGGTATATAATAAGATTGAAATTTTTGGACTTTTTGGATATAAAAGGAAAAGGATGATTATTATGAAGGTTATTATACTTACAATGTCTACCGGAAACGGTCACAACATAGCATCATATGCTCTTAAAAATTATCTTAAATCCCTCGGTATGGAAGCTAAGGTTGTAGATGCATACAAATTCTTTAACAAGCAGCTAAGTGACCTCCTTGAAAAAGGATATCTTATGAGCACCAAATATGCCCCCTATATGTACGGAAAGTTTTACAGAAGTATGGAAAAACACAATCCCGAGTCCCGTCTTGCCTGGTCCACCTTCTGCAACAGCTTTGTAGCACGGCAGTTTGCAAAATACATATCCCGTCAAAATCCCGATATGGTTGTATCCACTCACTCGCTGGCGGCTGTTCTTATGTCAGAGTACAAAAGGAAAAAGCTGGTAGATACCAAAACCATCGGAATAGTAACTGATTTCTGCGTTCTGCCCTACTGGGATATGGCAGATATGGACTACTACATAACTGCAAATGAGCACATAAAGGATCTTCTCATAAAAAAGGGAATTCACCCAGACAAGATTCTGCCCTACGGAATTCCCATTGACCTGAAATTCTCTCAAAAAATATCTAAAGAGGAAGCACGCAGAAAGCTTGGGATAGAAAACAAGGAAACCTTATTTATAATATCCGGAAGTATGGGGTTTGGCAAAACAGAAAAATACATTAAATCTCTGGATTCCATAGACCGTGACTTTCAAATTATAAGTGTCTGCGGAAGAAACGAAAATATGAAGAACCGTGTAGACAGGCTGATTACAAAAAAGAAAGTATATAATTTCGGGTATGTAGACAATGTGGATGTAATTATGGACGCATCTGACATAATTGTAACAAAGCCCGGCGGTCTTACCGTGAGCGAGGCTATTGCCAAAAAACTGCCCATGGTGCTTGTAGACCCAATACCCGGACAGGAAGACAGAAATAAAGAATTCCTTATTAATAACTCTCTGGCTATGGGTGTCTCTAAAAATGCTCCGCTTGATGAAGTAGTTTCTCAGCTTATAAAATGTCCCGAGAGACGTGAACAAATCAAAACTATGCAAACAATACTCGGAAAACCCCTTGCCGCAAAAACGCTGGGTGACCGCATAGTAGAAATACTGAAAGAAGCGTGATAGTGTATGTATAATGAAAATGAACTTTTTGCAGAAAGAATAAAGGAACTTAGAAAATCCTGGGGACTTACTCAGGAACAGATGGCAGAAATGGTACAGCTTCGTAAAACTACCATATCCAACTACGAGTCCGGATACGCCACTCCCACAGTATCCACCCTAAGACGTTTTATGCTTCGTTTTAATCTACCGGCAAGCTATTTTTTGCCGGATACGGAGCTTTCCGGCAATGTTCGTAAAAAAACACCTCAACTGGTGTATGGAACTCCCATATACTACTATGAACCATCAAATATTGACGGTCTGCGTTCAGGAGAACCTTGTCTTATGAACTCATGTCTTACCCTGCCCTCTCAGGCTCAAGTACCCAAAAAAGGATATATTTCAACAAGTGCAACAGACAACTCTATGAATAAACTCGGCATCAAAAAAGGAAGCTTTGTGGTTATAGATACAGAGAACCGGATTTTGTGTGATAAGGACATATTTGCAGCAATACGTGATAACGAGCTTATAATACGTCAATACAGGAAAGTCAGTGACGGATGTCATATGACAAGTGAGTCTACAAGAATTCCCGCAGGTCTGTCTATAGAACCTATTCCGGAAAACAACTTTACTGTTTTGGGCAAAATTGCTATGGTTTTGAGTAAATTTTAGTGCAACTTTACCAACGGATTTGACAAAACTGTTTTTTTGTGTTACAATAACGCAGGTGTTTTAACAAACAGCAAAAAAACAAGGAGGAAAGCCCTTTTGGGTATGCATATTTAATGTTTAAAAAAATCAGGACTCTGGCGTTTGCTTGTGCACTGTCTGCCGCTATGGCAGTAAATGCCAACGCCGCCAATGTGTCTCTCGGTGTAGTTACAGCCGATGCACTCAACGTCCGACCTACACCATCTACATCCGGTCATTCACTTGGTCTCATTCCCAACGGCAATGAGGTTGTAATCCTTGGAAAAGAGGATAACTGGTACAAAATCCAGCATAACAGTTCCACTGCTTATGTAAGTGCGGATTATGTAAAAATAACTGCAACCAATGTCGAAAGAGATGTTTCAATCTCAACTCAATCCGGTTCACAGCAGCTTAGCTACAAAACTGCTCAGACGTCCAACGCATCTGTTCCGTCTTACTCGGGTTCATCTGTTATGGGCGAAGCACTAGTAGAACTTGCCAAGCAATACATAGGTACACCTTATGTATACGGAGGTATGTCTCCTGCGGGATTTGACTGTTCCGGTTTTGTTAAGTATTGCTACGGGCTTATGGGAGTAAGCATTAACCGTGTTGCTGCGGATCAGGCACAAAACGGATACGGAGTTTCCGTAGATCAGATGCTTCCCGGCGATATAATCTGCTTCAGTTCCTCTGCAGGCGGTTCGTATATCGGTCACACGGGAATATATGTCGGAAACGGATACTTTATCCATTCTCCGAGAGAAGGCTATTCTGTTGAAATTCTTTCCCTTTCCGGAACATCCTATGCTAACAGAATTGCTTGTGTAAGAAGAATATTTTAAAAAATTTGAGGCTGAAAATATTAATTTTCAGCCTCATCTTTATAATGCGTTTAGTTTCTTTTTTATATTTTTTA
>JAZPXS010000083.1:0-15077 GCA_045543775.1 Clostridia bacterium | reverse complement strand
CATAAGGCCTGCACGGATTCCTGCAGGCTGATAAGTCTTAATTCTGCGGATTATTTCGGGTGTAACCATTGCACCAACATATCCGATTACAAAGCATTGACCGACTTTTTGTTCGATAGTCATTTTATTTAATTTTTTCTCAATGAATTCTTGTTTTTTCATACAAAGCTCTCTCCTTTACTGTTACTTATTGCCTTTTGAAGCAATACACTCTTTGATTTTAGAATTTATCATTTCTCTTGTTTTAATTATGTACGCTGAGCCTTCGGGATACGAATTAAAGGTAACCTCACCTTCTCTTTCTATAATTTCAATCACCTTATCTTTGCCAATATAGCTTTCCAGAAGCTTGCATGCCATTAAATCCTGCATGCCGCAGTTAAAGACCTTGAGTCTTAAGGAAGGTGTTGCTCCGTCTCTGGTGGGGTACACACTAAATGCATCGCCGGCAGGATATCCGCCATCGGCATCGTTGGTGATATAGGGATTTACAAGATGATGCGACAACATACTGTAATAAAAATTGTAACCCCAGTGTAAAAAGCCTTTTATGTTATATTTATAAAGTTGCATACCCATAATACGATTTCTGTGCGAAGGCATTGCGATAAACCTGTTGCTTAAATTGTTTCCATACTGGGAACAGCAGTAGTAAGCCCACTTGTCCTCCACATTGTTGTCTATAAAATCATTTATTCTGTTTGTTGATACAACAGGGGTTTTTATATATCCCTTTTCGTATATGGCATATCTTGAAAGTGCATCTATCTGTCGATAATCGCCAATTAATGGCTTGAAAAACTTGTACACTTCGCCGTATCTCTCTATGTGATCCACACCCGGCTCGTCGGATATATGGAAATACACCTTGTCTTTGTCCCAGTTTTCTTCAAGAATGTTTGTGAGCGCAGGTATGAACTGTGCTATAAATTCCTTGTAATCTTCGCCCAGAGCATCGGTATCCCATCCGAATTTTTTGATCTCTCTGCCGTTTTCCCAAACAACAATTTTAGGAGCATTTTTTACTCCCCACTGTGTATACAGATGAGATATTTCTATGTATTCAAATTCATTTTTCCTGCAAAGCTCAAGCCACCTTTTGAGTTTGTCAAAATTAAAGGTGTACACCCCATTGTCAAAAGCTACATCAACAAGCTGAACGGTAGTTCTTTCTTTTCCGACTTCGGTATCAAGGGGAGGTGTAAATACAGGGGTGAAAATCATATTCATACCGTTATCCGAAGCCACCCGCATGTATTTATCTATAAGCTCCCAATGTCTGTCCGAAAAGGTCTCGCAATCATAATACGAGGATATACAGTCGCAATGGAACCAATTTGTGTACGGTATGTCAAGCTTAGGAATCCACTCGTCGATTACCTCCAAAGTGAACACGCTTTCTCCGAAATATTCCTCACCGTCTTTAAACACAATTTTTATTTCATGTGTTCCTGACTTTGTTTCATCGTCAACCTTTACACTTACCCATATGGAATTGTATCTGCGGCCTGATGCCATGACGAAATTAGTGTGTTTTTCCAAAACATCTGGATAAACCCCAGGCGCATCGGATATGTAATTCCCGTCACATTCGCAATAAGTACCGTAATACCTCGGAACGCTCACAGGGACACTGCGAATGTTATATACGGTTATACAATCCGCAATGTCGGAGAAAACCTCAATACCAAATCTGTGTGCACCGCCTATATCGGTGTGTGCCTTGAATGCAATCTGGTAAGAGAACTCCTCACCCAATAGTGTGCTCCCACTGTCATATTCACAAGCGGTGCACTGCATTACGGGAAATATTTTTTCAAGCGATGATACATTTCTTATGTGCATTTTTCTCATTTTTGTGTCCTCCTTAGAATAAATTCCAGATATCTGCGGCATCGAAAAAGAGAGCCTCCAAAGCAAAATAGTCTCCTACTATGCTGTATTCGTCTTTACCGTTCTGCCCCTTTAATATTCCGTCAACTTCAGGGTTTTTATCAATGTTTTTTATAAGATGGGCTTCCAGCATTTCTTCAAAGTTCTTAATTTTTGGGCTGTCGGCAATTTTTCTGATTTTGCGCAGTGCGCACAAAGTGATGGCTGCCGCCTGCGTATCATGTCTTTTGTCGGGTGAATCGAAATCCCATACGGGTAATTCTCCGTTGCAGGCTTCAATAAAGCGTTCCAGCATTTTTTGCGCAATGCCAAAATCGGCTTTGGGTGCGTATCTTGCATACTGCGAGCAAAGGGTAAAAGCATATATAGCCATAGCGGCTCCCTTTGCCCAGTAGGACCCCTGTGCATAACCAAAATAATTATCCTCACAGTAGGCAGCACCGTTATCTTCGTTGAATCTGTAGCCGTGAGAGACTGAAAAATCATCGCGGATAAGGTACTTAACCGTAGCTTTTACATGTTGGGATGCAATACGCTCATAATACGGCTGATTTGTTTCACGCGTTGCCCAGAGTAATAGCGGTATATTCATCATTGTTTCTATAAGCATAAGACCCCAGTTTTCATTGAAGAAGGGATTATCATCTGCGTAATCATCAATATACGGGGGATAATGCCCGTCTGCCCTGCCCCACGCCTTGATATAACCCACATTGGGAATATATCTTCTTGCAAGCTCGTCTGCGGCACGAAGAGCCATTTCCCTGAACCTTTGGTCACCCGTTATTTTGTACATGGGTACAGCATAAAGCATATAGAGCATACCAAGGTCCTGAGAGGTATCGTATCTTCTGTTTGCAACCTTTTCGTAGTATTCTTCCACAAAATTCATACACCAGTCGATATATTTTTTGTCTTTGGTTTTGCCGTATGCCTGCAATGCCATACCTGTAACAAATGCCTGATTGGTACTCAAAATGTGCGACAGTTCGTACATACCCTCTTTTTTGTCAAAATACATACCGTTTTCCGATGCAGGAAGATGATACAGTTTTTTTTCGGATTTTTTCAGGATGTTGTCTATTTTACTTAAAACAATATTTTCCATAATATTTTCTCCTTACAGGCGGATTTCTTTTATATATACCGAGAAGTCTGCTGCCTTTTTCTTTAAAAACGAAACTGATAGTATATTCTTATCGGGATATGGGTTTTCGTACCTGTATTTGTAATATGTTTTTCCGTCTTTTACAATCTGTGCACAGCAAGAAATTTCTTTCAAAAGAATTTTGTCCGGATTCTGATTTGATATATTGTCGCCATAAATTACAGGAAGCTTGGCACAGGTTCCGTCGTCATACATGATTATGTAGTTTCCGATGGTCAGATTATCCATATTGACCTTGTGTCCCGAAAAGTAAAATCTGAATGGCATTTTTAAATCCGTTGTATGAGTGATTTCTATTGCATTTTTGCACTCTGTAGAAAGATACTTTGTGAAATATCTGTAGTTTTCCATACAAAACGCATCATAAAGCTCATCATATTTGCTTTCATCAAAAAACTTGCTCCAGAACATATATGCACTTCTTATAAGTTCAAAAAGACTGTAGTTTTTGCGTGCATAATAGATTTCATTGCTTCCCCAGTTGGATATCAAACCACCGGGTATACCGAGGCTTTGTGTTCTTTCATTCCAGTCTTCTACACATTCTGTTTCCAAGCCCATGTTGCCGTATACCATTTCATAGCCATTTTCTCTTACTATATCCTCCGTATTGCGATAGGAACCGAAATACAGCCAATTTATAATAATGATATCCTTTGGAAGCATGGAGCAACACTCATTTGTAGGGGGAATATAATCCCAGTCGCCCTTCTTGTTGAAGCCTGTACCGCGGCCGTATACTTCTTTGCCGTTTCGCATAGGTCTTGCCATAGCATCTGCCCACATCATTGTTTTTATTCCCTTGGTGCTCAGATAATCATGAATTTTGGTTACATCATCGCTAAAAAGCTGTGCCGGTGATTTTTCTCTGCACTTTTCACATGCATGTATCTGACAGGATTCATCATGCGCTATGTTTATATATTTAGGTTCAAAAACCTCAATAATTTCATCTATCACATCAAACAAGAGTTCATAGGATTTGGGATTGGACGGGCAGTATCCGTCCGCACATCCGTGAGCTCTCGCCAGTTCTCTGATTTCGGGATGAGCCATTGTAAGATAGTCACAATGACTTAAACTGGGAACCTCGGGGACTACATCAATGTTTCGCTCTTTGCAGTAGGCCACGATATCCTTCATTTCCTCCTGAGTTATGTATGAGCCATCACCTGCATCGGGATGCACACCGCAGGTAAGATAATTCCACTTATTCCTGTGGTAACTCACTCTGTACGGAAATTCCGTAAGATAATCACAGTATTTTTCCCATGTGGTATTTATCTCGGGATGGCGTTTGTATTCCATAGCTCCGCCAACCTGAATCATGAGGGTATTGTACTTATAATAGCTGAGCAAATCTATGGTGCGTTTTAAATCGTCAATATGGTCCCTTCCGGGTACATAAATTCTGTATCCTCTGTACGATGAACGGGGATAATCGTACACAAAGCCTTCAGTAAGCTCACCAAAATCGGACATCTGCCTTATGGTTGCCAGTGCGAAGGTGACTGCGGCACCCCCCTCCGCCCAGATGTGAGTTTTTTCACCCGTAAGGATTGCATATCCCTCAGAATTCGGGCAATACTCCTCACCGTAGCTTTTTATCATTTCTTTTGCTTCATCCATACTGCTGTGGATATGTATTTCATTACACAGAACACTATCGTCCTGCATATTATTTTCGAGAGTTATTTTCTTTATTTCAAGGTTTAATGCATCATTTAGTTCAAAATCGGAATTAATTCTTGCATCGCCTGCAAAGGTTATCTTTTTATGCGACTTTTTTTCATAAATTCTTGGAGTAAAAAACATATATACCTGTCCTTTCTCAAACAGATGTGTTTTATTGAATTTTCGGCAGAGGACATCATTGCCCTCTGCCGCTTTTAAATATTATTTTTTGAGATATTCAAACCCTGACATCTTAGGTGTAAGAGTCTCCTTTTCCCAAAGGAAAACTTTTAGCTTTGTCGGTGTTTTTGCAATATTCTCAAAACTCATTTTAACTGTAAAAATACCGTCTGCCTCTTCAGCTTCTTTCTGTGCGATAACCATACCGTCTGCAGAGTACACTGCAACAACAGGCATCAGAGCAGAAATATCATCTGAATATACAGATTGTGTATCTATCTTTACATTAAATTTATTGTAGTTTAAGATATCACCGGTGATGACACTACCTTCATCATCCTCAAACCACACAGCATCCTCTGATACTATGATGTAAACATCGCTCGTAACATCGCCTGCGCATGCAGTTATCTTTGCTGTGCCGGGTGATAATGCTTTTACAACCCCTGTTGCAGCATCCACGCTTACAACTGACGGTGTATCGGAAGAGAATGTGACATCTGCATCGCCTTCCACAAAGCCCTTATCGTTTCTTACAAGAGCATTGAGGCGTGCACCTGCACCCTTTGTAAGCTTAATTACACCGGGATTAGTCTCCCTGTCTGCAATGCTTATAAAGAGCTTGTCATACTCACCGCTTTGGGCATAAGGATAATCAGCCTTGAGACCTATAGCCTGACGGTAGATTTCATAGAACCCTTTTTCGATAGCAGGCGAGCCTATACCAAATCGGAAATCATCATTTGCCGCATCCATAAACAAGGGGTCCTGTGCTATGGTATTTGCATCATAGCCTCTTTGCTGTCTCCACACATCTGTGCTTACCGCTCCGAGCTGCTGCGAACCGATGCTTTCGTAATTGATTGTAAAGGTATATGATGATACATCATCGGGATCATCCAGAGTCGGATTGTAAATTATATTGTTATCACTTTGAGAAACACCAAAGCTGTAAGTGGATGTCAATACATTGGTACCCGAATTGTAGTATATATTTCCCGTTGCAGTATTGTCGTGACTGTTGGGTCCGTAGAAACGCACTCCTGTGGGCTTCTTTGACGCACCAATGCCGTTATTTGCAACTATATTATTTGTAAGAACATTCTCATTGCCCGTAACGGCAAGAGCAACAGCAAGATTTCCACCGTTTATACCCGATATGTTGTATACAGAATTGCCGTACACCTCATTACAATCGCTGTCATCATCAAGATAGAGTCCGTTCATGCCGGGTTGCGGACCTATATCCGGTATGTAAGAATCATGGATATTGTTATACCGTATTATATTGTGGTGAGAACGGCTTGTGTATATGGGGCCTCCATCCTGAGAATCGTTCATACAGTCAAACACATCGTTGTACTCAATTACATTGTCGTGAGAACGCATGAACTCAAGGACATTATCCTCTGTGATTTCGCCGAAATAGCCCTCAAAGGTCTCGCTGTCAATATAATTCGACTTAAGGTACGCACCATAAACCCATATACCGATACGTCCCGAGCCGTGAACACGATTGTGGGAAATGACATTGTATGCAGACTCCGCAACAGATATTCCGGCGCCTGAACCATTCATGTTATATATGTGGTTATTGGTTATAGTGTTGTGGGACACTCTGGAAACCTTGTCGGAATAGAGGTTTGAAACCATCAGAACACCGGTATTTACATTATAGATTTCATTTCCCTCTACGGTTATATCGGATGCAATGTCATCACATCTTATACCCGTTCCTGCAAGATCATGAATTTTGCAGCCGTATATGTCTATATTTTCAACCCCATACATACCAAAGCCGGATGCACCGTTTCCTACACCTGTGATTTCCAAACCTTCAAATCTGATGTTTTTTACAATCTTCTTAGAACCTACAACTCCAACTTTTATTGCCGTAAAGTCCGAAGAAGCATAAACTACGGAATCTTCTGTCATCAGAGTGCCGCTCGGAGGTATGAATTCTATTGTTCCGTTTTCCCTGTTGTAGTAAAACTCACCCTCGCAGTCAAGAAATTCCCTTGCTCCCTCAAGATAGTAGCGCGAACCGTTGTTTATAACATACGAGGTAGCCTGACTTAACTTGAATATTTTTCCGGCTGTGCCCTGCTCTATGCCGGTAACCTTCCTACTCTGGCGGGTCCAGTTATACCAACCGTCACCGTTTGGCCATATTACAGCATTAAGAGAGCTCATGTCTGATATCTCCGGTATGCCGTCAGAGGCTTTTACAGAAAACGAGGTTTTGGATTCTGTACTGCCGTTTGTGCCTACGCGAACTGCTTCAAAATAGGCACTCTTGTCCCCGTTCATATTGGGTATACGCGCAGGAATTACAGTATCGCCGGATTGCAAAATCAATCTGCTCATGGGGTAATCCGGACCTCCCGAAGACATCCATACACCGTTCCCAACCAATGTCCAATCAGTAAAAACATGTTTGGCTGCAACGATTTTTGGTGTCTCGCCGGGATAAGCACAATATGTTATCGTCTTGCCGTTTGTTCCTGAGTCTCTTTCGTCAAAGAGCAGGGACTCGGTGAGAACATATGTGCCTTCTCTTATGTATACTGTAATATCGTCTGTCATTTCACCGTTAAGGGTGGCTTTGTACTGCCTTATGGCATCCCTTGCCGCTTGTATTGTATTAAACGGTGAGGCAAAGCTACCGTCTGCACCCACATCCGAAGCATCTGCCGATACAAAGAATTCCTTGGCGGAGTGCTTCTGAATTACAGCGGTGCATGGTGTGTATCCTTCTGCAGATATCTTTACGGTCTTACCTGACATATCTTCTGCAGTTGTAATCACGGGAAAACTGAAAGCCGTTCCGCCCCCGGGCAGTAATTCGTTTGTTTCTGTCTGGCTTAAATAAACAGGCACTGTGTCCTCATCAAGAATGACAAGCCCCAACTGAACTCCCTTGAGAGAGTCGGTTATATTTCCGTTTATTATAAGAGTGTCGCCCATTTGCATGGCAGTTGTTATTTCTATCTGTCCCGAAGATGCAAATACAGTAATGAACAGAAAAGATAAAACTGTCAGAGTGAGCCACAAAATCCGTTTCATAAATCTCATGTTAAATCTCCTTAAGGATTCTGTATATAATAACTGCCGCCTGTGCTCTTGTTACATTGTCCCTTGGTGCATATGTACCATCGGGCATGCCGTTTATCGCTCCTATAGCAGATAAGATATTAACAGAGCTTACAGCATAGGGAGAGATTTTATCACTATCCGCGAAGGAATTACTTTCGTATTCATTAAATTCCTTACCGTATGCCTTGAGCGCTCTGCAGGCAATAACTGCCATATCCTGACGGCTGATTGCATCGTTTATACCAAATCTTCCGTCCTCGTAGCCGCTTACAATACCAAAGGAGGATGCCACGGCAATGTAGGGATACTGCCACATAGATGCACTCAAATCCGCAAACTCACACTCGTTGCCCTGAGTGGCAAAGCCAAGAGCCGTTACTATCATTTTTACAAATTCAGAACGGGTTACATCCGCCTTGGGGTCAAATGTGTTTGGTGTTTTGCCGTTTACGATATTCTCTTTGTAGAGGTAGTCAATGGCTTCCTTTGCCCACTCACTTCCGTAAAGATCGGTAAATCCGTGCTCGTTGCTCTTACCTGCGGTGGGCGCACCCGATACAGATACCGATGACCCTTTGCCACCGGGAGAATTACCGCCACCATCGTTTCCTCCGCCGTTATCACCATCGGAAACATCATCAATAGCATTGGTTATTGCGGTGCAAAGAGCATCTAATCCTGCATACTTATTGCCCGATACCTTGCTTATGGCATCGTCCTTGTCTGTCTGTGATGTAAGAGCACCGTATGCGGATAATACATCGTTTCCAAAAAGCTTACCCGCATAGTCATCTTCGATTAAGGTCTGGAGCCGGGCAGATGGCATATGCTCTGCAACGGCAAGAATTATGCTCTCTCTGTACTTGTCTGTTATCTTTTTTAATACAGAATCTGCCGTATCCTCCAAGGTGAAGTCTGCTTTAGTTTCTGCAAGGCTCTTGTATACAGTACTCAATCTGCTGCCTTTGTCGCTTTTGTCGGCTTTTTTAATCGCCTCAAGTGCTCCGCTTAGCACAGCACTCTGCTTAAGATACATATCATCCGATGACGGATTTCCGTCAAAGTCATACAAGGGGTCCGAATCGTTTTTGTAATTCTCAAACCATTTCGACATTTCATCGGCAGTATTTGCATCATAGTATTTTCCGATGGGGAGCGCTCTATTATAGAATTTAACAAATTCGCCCGCCAGAGTCATTATACTGTCGGCATCGTCGGGAAGTACCAGTGTGTCAATAACTGCAAAATCATTATCTTTTCTGTCAAGCAGAATACAAAGCTTCTCTTTTCCTGATGCTTCAAGAGAATTAAACTCGTCTTTATCAAGCTGAAGTATATCGGAATTCAATATATCTCCGCCATCAAAGGGACTTTTCAGTACAGCCTCTATACCGTCCTTATCTGCTTTAACAATCTGCGAAATAACTGCCTTCATAGACTGTGGACCGTAGAAGAATACATCTGCACTCTTGGAATTTTCTTTGGTTATACCCTCTCCGGATATTACCACGGTGTACTTGCCATCATCGGCATCGAGGGGAAACTTGAATTTTTTAAAGGTAAGCTCACAATTGCCCGTGCTTGCACTAAGCTGGTCTGCATATACAACCACAGGCAGGGAGCCTTCCTTTTCCTTATAGCATACCGCACCGATAACCTGACCACCAAGGCCATCCTCAAGCCTTGCACTTATGTTCAGAACAAAATCCGAATCAATGTATATGTCAGTATTTGCTCCGTCTTCATTTGCAAGTATTTTGCCTGCTTCAATCACAGGAAGTGTATCGCCCGAAGCGAAAGCAGGCATATTCACAAGCATAGTACAAATCATCAATAAAACTGCTGTTTTCCTTATAAATCTCATTGCTTTCGCCTCCTTAGTTTATGTAGTAAATAATGTTTCCGGCAACACGGCTGTTGATGTTCAGAAGAACTTTTGTTCCCTCGCCGTTGTCCTTCTCAGTAAGAAGGTCTGCCAGATTGCCCTGACTGATTTTGTTTACAGACCTATCAAAGCACATAACATTGCTGTTTTTTATGCTGGCAACGGCAACGGTATCGCTGCCAACCTTTTTGTACAGCATAAAGTTTTCGTTAATATCAACGATTTCTGCATAGTGATATATACTGTAATCCTCTGTAGTCCTTCCCACGGAGCCGATTGTATTTGTCTTGGAGTCAAACATAAGGCTCGATGTGCTCGCGCCACTCACTCCTATAGAGCCAAGGCTGTTTACGATTCTTCCGTTAAGGTCGTACTTTAAGTTAATAACATCTCCGGGCTTAAGTGTTTTGGAAAGAATACTTTCGTATTGAGTAATTGAATCAAATTCCAGATTCACTTCCGTTGGCTTTTTGGCATAGCCAAAAAGCCTGCCTTTAACACCGTGTGTGGTTTCACCGTCGGGAAGCACGATAGTGCTTATGCGCTCAATAAGAAGCTTATCGTACGCCCACTGTGAGTAATCTCCTCTTACTGCAACCACATTTGCTTTAACTTCATCGCCATCAGTAGCATAGCAATCCAGATAACTGTGCTCGGCAGAAACAGACTTAAGAGTCTTGTAGCACGCTTCATCACTAAAGGTGTTTGTTCCGGGAATCGGAACGGCAAACGCAACACCACCGCCGAAGTAAACACATGTCGTGGACGAATCTATAATACCGTTGATCATTCTTACAGGTGATGTTCCGTTGTATATCCTTTTCATAGTGTCGTTTTCGTTTTCTGCCAATGTGAGCAAGGTGTCAAGATAGTAAATTTCCTTTTTGCTGTTGACTCTGTAGGATGCAACCGTGCCTACAAGCTTATCGTAGTTGCTCTTGAAATAGTCTACAACACCTGCAACATCCTTAAAGGGTGAGTTATCAGCACCTATGCGGTATCCGTCTATTACTGCGGAAGGACTTATTTTGCCTATGAGCATCTCACCGCTGTTGGTATACATGTTTATACCCACACCGGTATTAAAGCCTGTGCTCTCCGAGTCGAAATCTCTTATGTATCCAACAATATTTCTTGTGCCGGACACATAGGCACAAATGTTTCCAAAGGAATCAAGATAAAAATCGCCCTCATCCCATACGGCAAGTTCTGTGGCTTTTCCATTTTTGACTGCCTCAAAATATTCGGGAGAAATCCTATACTCGGTACCTGCAAGAGTTACAGTTGAATCAGCATCTATCTGAGTAATCTTACCGTAAATTACCTCGTTTGGAACAACCAGCTTGAAGTAGTTATTTCCTTCTGTTGTATGGCTTGCTGCAACATCCACTACAGTGCCCGCACCAAATATGGTCATATCCACTATGCCGCCCTCGGTGTCGTATGCGGTGTATTTAAAATCTGCCACTTTACCGGTAATGGCATTTTGCTTCAAGTTGATGTGGTTTCCGTAGGCATCTGAAATATTTCCGCTGACATCGGAAAATCTTTCCATTACAATACTTTTGAAACTTTCTACCTTGATTAACTCATTTTCTCCGTTATCAATTATGGTTATACTTCCTTTGAAGGTATCCAAATCGCCGATAAGGTCTGACAAGGAGGTATAATCCTGTGCAGCTACACTGTTGTAGATAACAGGCCATGAATTTTTGTAGCTGATGCTCTTGGTTTTGGTGCCGGAGGCATACTCTACAGAGCCGCTATTTATTTTAATAAGATCCTCGGAAGAGATGGTTGTCTCCTTATTATCTGCGACATCATAGTAGAGAATGGTTTTTTCCTGTGTTTTTGTATCGTACTTATAGAAGAATTCAACACGAAGTCCCAAAGCGGAATGGATAGAGGTTTTGCCCGTCTTGTATACCTTGCCGTCTACAATTACCTCTACGTCGCCGGCATTGGTTTTTACCGAGTTTAATGATGTGAGCTCATTGGCGCTTACCACGCCCTCTGCCCTGTATACATCATCATACACAGCCATTACGCCGTCTTCGTCATTTGATTTGTATGTTATTCCATTGGAACTCATACTTTCAAACTCCAGCACCTTTGCGCCAAGTGCGTTGTATATGATTCTGGAGGCATCTATTTTGGTTAAAATTGTATCTGCCGAAACCTTGGATACTCCTGTAAAGAGTTTGAGATTTTGCGACATGGTCATGATGTCGCAGTTCATATAATCAATTACATCGAGCCAGCCCAAGGTACCAAGCAAAAGACCGCACAAATCCTCTGTGGCTATGGGGTCTGTTTCAATATAGCGGTTAAAATTGTAATTCTTTTTATAACCGAACATTTCGAAAAATTCCGAATCCGAAAGCTCCATTGGCTTGACTTCATTTTCAAAATCTTTGCCTGTCATTACCGAGAGGGCTTTTAGTGCCTCGTCTATGGTAAATTCATTATTGACACCATATAATCCGTCTTCGCCTTCATAGGTAAGTCCAAGGGATATCAAGGTGTCTGCAATTTTGTAATCCTGCTCATTTTCAATGTCAAGAAGTTTTCTTTTCTTATCTCTTGAAGGAAGTCTTGTCATTTGCTCGCTGCCGCGTACAAATACAACATTACGGATACTGCATGCCGCATTATTTGTGGCTATGATATAAATGTCGTGAACCCCTGTTATATCCTCTGTTATAAGCATCTTGTTTGTTGTATAAGTATTCCAGCCGCCTGTATTGGGAGGCTCAAACCTTCCAAGAAGCTTACCTGTAACCGAGTCCAGTCTTACCTCAAAATAGTTACCTTTTCCTGTGTAGTTCGCATTTGCGGCTGATTCCACAGTCACCATGGTGGGGGGTGTAGTAAAATTCATATTTTTAAACACCGAATAGGAGCCTCCCCACATGCCTCCCAGACCGCCGTTGTTTTTGTCCACGCTGCCGGATTTTACCACAACTTCATCGTATGTATTGGCATTGAATGGCTCGTAGGGATTTCGCATCTCCGATGCAAAGGAAGTTACCGTACCAAACATTGTCAAAGTCATGAGGAGTGCCAAAAGCATGCTAAATATTCTTCTTGTCATATACACATCATCTCCTCTCATTTATGAATATACTTATCCGTTGTATGCAGGGTATCCTATTGCATGGGGATACCCTGCACAGTTTATTACTATATTACTGTATGGTTCCGTCTACAGACGCTCTTATGGGTGTAGCGGCGGTTATGTCACCGTTCCAGATCATAAGTTTTGAAGTCCAGCCTGCTTTGTTTTCGGTTGCATATTTATCCAGATTTGCAGATACGGTGTGAGTCTCACTCGGGCCTTCGCCAAGGAGGGTGTATGTGTCGTGACCTACGGCTTTGAGCACATTGTTTGTATCATATACCGCTACAATTACTGTGTATGTAAGAGCACTGCCGGTATTGTTCTTAACCTGTACACTTGCTGTGTTTCCTGTAAGGGTAAATACGGGGGTTTCCACTCTGGCAGCAGGAGTTGTGAATGTGTAGTTCTGCGCACCTATTACACCGTCTGCACTTGTAAGTGCGGATAAATCAATGGTGTACTCGGTGTTGGGGCGGATAACCTCATTGAATTTGATTGTATAGGTATTTGTACCTGTCTTTTCTGCTGTGGTCTGTGCTGTCTTTTCTGTTGTGCCGTCTGTATATGTTACGGCAATCTCATCTTCATTGCCATCTGCCATGTTCTTGCCAAGGCTTAAGGTGATTTCCGACTTATCATAGTCCACAACGGATTTCATAACATCCGCCTTGGGATTTGTGCTTATTATAACTCTTGCAAAGTCGATAGGTCCTATCTTCTGACCTGCCATTGCCTGATACTTGGCTATCTCAAGTACAGACTTGTTGTCATACTGAGCAGTACCTTTTTGCTCCCAACCGTTTTCTGTCATAAGGTACCCTGTTGTGGTACGCTTGGTAGCATCGGAATTAACTGCCATGTTGAACTTAAGGTTGTGGAACTCGTTGTTATGAGCAAAGCTTTCGCCGCCCGCAAAGGCTATATTTGTAGTGGTTATGTTAGCACCCTGCGTTTTGCCGCCCCAGTTTATACTTGCAATCTGTGCAGTTGTCGGAGCCTCACCGGACATTCTTACAATATATTCAAACGAGAGGTCAGAAGCCTTCAGGTCATTCTTAACTTCAAATGAAATTGAACTGTCTTTTGCACTTGCGCCTGCTGTATTGTCGTTTACTTTAGACACATATGTAAATCCTGTATCTTCGTCTGTCGTGGTAGCGGCAAATATGCCTGAAGTGTAATTTGCTGCAACAGTTGCCACAAGCTTATTCTTGGAATCTGCCTTATTTGGATCGAATTCAAGAACATCTGCATGTTCTGTAGAGAATAAAATTTCACATTCATTGAATATATTTCCATCGTCTGCGGGAACAATGTCATCTGTGAAAACAATCTTATAGTCCTTCCATGCGTCAAGCTGACCTACTGTGATATTTGCACCGTAGGGAGCAGCATCCACTATAACGGGAGCATCACTTGGTGTGCCGTCTGCATAGCAGAGTTTTACTGTGTCGGTATTGACTGTTGAAGCAACAACGGGTGCTGTAAACTCTACATTGATTGTGTTGGATGTCTTCCAGTTAACCAAAGATAAACCTGTTGCAGAAACACTGATTACGGGAGAAGCACCTGTTTCAAAGGTGAACTCTTCCTCTGTAAAAAGTTTATGAAGAGAAACACACTCGGACAGGTCGAGAGAATACTGCTTTTCTGCTATAAGGTCTTCTTCAACTGCTATGGTGTAGGTTCTGTCGTCTGTTGTAGTTACGTTGATGTCTGCATCTCCTGCATCCTGTGCGGTAAGTTTAATCTTATCTTCAAGACCTTCTGCCATAGTCTGGTCAAAGATTACTGTGATTTCCTTTGCATCATAGGGAATATCTGTTGCACCGCTTTCTATGGTTTCACCATCAACTGTAACGGATTCTATTGTGGGGCGGTATGTTCTTGTAACCTTGAAATCGTTTATAAGGATTCTTGCGGTATCGGATGCATCACTGGACATTTTACTAAGCATAAGAGCATAAACCGTTTTATTTGGCATCGCCTCGTCTTCTTCTATAACACGCCACTCTGTATCGTCTTCCTCATGGTATTTCCAGTATGCACTCTTTTTATTG